>JBOGYN010000115.1:0-15598 GCA_050696855.1 Solirubrobacteraceae bacterium
GTCGTGTCCTACGCCCTCATGCCACAGATTCACGCCGACGACGAACGCTCGATCGTGGAAGGACTCGAGGCGCAGGCCGACGTCGTGAGGAGCGCGCGCGCACTGGCAGGCGGACGACCGATCGCGGTCACGCCCGTGACCTTAGTCCCCCGCCACGGCCCGCTCGGTGAGCGTCTCGCCGTGGCCCGGACCGACGCTCGCCAGGCATCGTGGTTCGCGGCGGCGTGGACGCTCGGCAGCCTGAGCCAGCTTGCACGCGGCGGTGCGGACTCGGTGACCTACTACGAAACGATCGGAGAGCGCGGCATCAGTCCACTCGAAGATCTGGCCGTCACGCACGGAGGAGAATCACCTCTGTACCGACTGCTGGCCGAGCTCGCCGACTGGCGGGCGTCGCGCGTGTTGCAGTGCACGATCAACGATCCGTTGCGTGCAGCCGGCCTGGCCCTGCAGCGCCCGGATGGCGCAATCCGCGTGCTCGTCGCTGACCTGTCAGGCGATGCCAACACAATCCTTGTCGGGCCGATCGCCCTCGATTCCGCCCGGCTTCGGATGCTTGGTGAGCGTGCCCGGGATGGGGCTCAGTCTCGACCCCAGCCGGCACGGTCAACCGCCGTCGAGGGCGGCATGGTCTCGGTCGAGCTCGGACCCTACGGCGTCGCCTGCATCGATGCAGATCGCTCAGTCGTTGTCTAGCGACCGGCCACACATGCTCGGCCGCTCCCTGGCAGAGCTACCGACTCCCGCGTTAGTCCTCGATCTGCCCGCGGCGCGCCGCAACCTCGCGCGAATGGTCACCGAGCTCGAAGGACTGCCGGCCGCGCTGCGCCCTCACATCAAGGTCCACAAATGCGCTGAGCTCGCGCGGCTCCAGGTGGAGGCTGGCGCGGTCGGGATTTGCACCGCCACGGCGTGGGAAGCGGTGGCCATGGTTGACGCTGGAATCGACGACGTCACGGTCGCCAACCAAGTCGTGGGGCGCGAAAGCCTGGATGCGCTCGCCCGTGCTGGCGCCCAAGCGCGCGTGTGCGTAGCCGTCGACTCCATGGACAACCTGGCCGACGTCGCGGCCGCAGCGCGGCGCCACGACGTTGAGCTCGGCGTGCTGATCGAGGTCGATGTCGGCATGGACCGCTGTGGCACGCGATCCCCGCAGCAGGCGCTCAGTCTCGCCGAGCTTGCCGTCATGCTGGCCGGAGTAAGGCTCGACGGGGTGATGGGCTACGAGGGGCAGTGCACCGGCGAGCTCGATCCCGCGCGCCGGGCCGAAATGCAACGCGAGGCACTAGCGACGCTGAGCGCGACCGTGGGCTATCTCCGCGAGGCAGGCCATCCATGCGAGGTGGTGTCCGCCGGCGGGACCTGCACCGCGAGCCTCACGGCGGCGGACCCGATCGTCACCGAGCTTCAAGCCGGAACCTATCTCGTCGGCGACGTCTTTCACGAGCTGCTCGGCAGCGACTTCGAACTGGCACTGACGGTCCACTCGTCCGTGCTCTCGGCCCGCGGGACGGACTTCGTGGTCGACGCGGGCCGCAAGGGCGTCGGCAGTGAACTCGTGGCGCCGAGGCTCGCTGGCGGCGCGGAGCTGCGGTTCATCAACGAGGAGCATTCCGGGTTCCGGATAGAGCGCGACAGCGTCCCAGTGGTCGGAGCGCACGTGGCACTGCAACCTGGCTACGCGCCCCTCACCGTGAACCTGTACGACGCGATGTACGTCGTCGAGGACGGGATCGTGCTCGACCGCTGGAGGGTACGCGCGCGCCACGCTTGCCCGCCGTGGGCGCTTAACCCGCAGTGGTGACCGAGAGGAGCATCTGATGGACGACCTGCACGCACAAGTGGCCGCCTGCATCGAAGCCCAACGATCCGAAGCGGTCGACCTGCTTGGAGAGCTCGTGGGGATCAACAGCACGAACCCGAACTTTCCTGGGATCACGCGGTCTGAGGTGATCGGTGGCGAGACGCGCTGCAACGAGCTCCTGCAGCCGCGCTTCGAGGCCGCCGGCGCCGAGACGCACTGGATCGCTTCAGATCCCGAGCGCAAGAACCTGGTGGCGGTACGCAGAGGGCGAGGGGAAGGCCCGTCGCTGCTTCTTAACGGCCACGTCGACACCGTCCCGCCCGTCGACCCGGAGAACTGGGTTCATGGGGATCCATGGAAACCAGTGCTCGATCAGGGGTACATGTACGGGCTGGGCACCACCGACATGAAGGCCGGCGTCGTTGCGATGTACCTCGTCGCGCAGACGCTCGAGCGCCTCGGCCTCGAACTGGCCGGCGATCTACAGTTCCATTCGGTCGTCGGCGAGGAGACCTGGGAGCACGAGCTCGGTACGAGCGCCTGTGTCGAAGCTGGCTGGAGGGCCGATAGGGCGATCGTCGCCGAGCCAACGGGAGCCGATCGCCCGATGGGGCTGGCCACGATCTCGCCGGGCTTGTGGAACCTTCGGATTCGCGTGAAGGGGCGCAGCACGCACGCCGGAAACCGCTTCGCCGCGCTGCGGCCCGGAGGTGCAGGAGACGCAATTGGGGTCAACGCTCTCGAGAAGGGCGTCAAGATCGTCGGCCTGATCCAGGACCTCGAAACCGAGTGGGGCATGACCAGGAACCATCCGGCCTTCCCGCCGGGGTTCTTCACCATTCTGCCCGGTGTCTTTTCCTCGGATGCCGGCTACCCGGTGCCGTTTTACTTTCCCGACCACGCCACGATCGCTTATGACGTCTGGCACAATCCGTCGCATACCGCCGAGGAGGTCAGCGCGGAGATCGAGGCCTTCGTCCTCGCCGGCTGCACGCTCGATACGTGGATGCGCGAGCACCCGCCCGAGTTTGAATGGGTGAGCCACTACCCGCCCTTCGCGACCGAGTGGCACGACCCGCTGGTCGCGGCCGTCGCCGCGGCTCAGGGCGAGGTCACGGGGCTTCCGGTTGCGCCGCCGAGTCCCGCCGCACCGGCCAACTTCGGTGCGGTTTGCGACGCGAGCTGGCTCCAGCAACGAGGAATTCCGTGTGTCATCTTCGGCCCGGGAGATGGCCGTCTGGCCCACTGCCGTGACGAGCGCGTCAAGGTCGATCAGATGCTCGAAGCGGCCACCACTCTGACCCTCGCCACGATCGATTACCTGGGAGCGGCTGCTGGGGGCGGCTGACGGCAACGAGGCGTGGTCGCCATGTCCTTCGCGTCCGTGTCTGCGACCCGCGTCGCTCTGCGAGAATCGCAGGTCTTGATGGACGCGTCCGGGGAGATCAGCTGGGCTGGCCAGCGGCTCGTCGGTCGACGGCGGGAGCTGCAGGCCATCGAGCATGTGATAGACCGCGTCCTCGGCGGACGGACGGCTGGTCTGGCTTTGATCGGAGGATCTGGGATCGGCAAGACCGCGTTGATCTCGGAGGGGGCTCGCGTCGCTGAATCGCGCGGGATGCTGGTCATCAGCGGTCGGTGCACGGAGTTCGAGAGCGACGTGCCGTACCGGCTGGTCATCGACACTCTCGATGCGGTCCTCGCTGCACGGGGAGCGACGTGGTTTCGACGACTCGCCGATGACCATCTGGCTGAGCTGGCGATGGTCCACCCTTCGCTTCGTCAGTTCGGGGTTTCACGGGCACCGGCGTTGCAGTCCGAGCGCCACCGCGTTCACTCGGCGGTGCGAGCTGTGTTCAACGAGCTCGCGCAGGACCAGCCGCTGATGGTGGTGCACGATGATGTGCATTGGGCTGATCCCGAGTCCGTCGAGGCGCTGGCGCATGCCTTGCGGACCGGGATCGACGGGCCGGCCCTGGCTTTGCTGGCTTTCAGGCCGCATCGAGCCAGCGACGTTCTTACCGACAACCTCGAGGAGGCCATGCAGGCGGGATCTCTCACCATGCTTCAGATTCCGCCGCTCAGCGAGACCGAATCGGATCTGCTCCTCGGAGCGGGCCTGCAACCTCGAACTCGCGAAGCGCTCTACCGCGACAGCGGCGGCAATCCCTTCTACTTGCTCCAGCTGGCGCGCGCGCGTCGCTCCGGAGCCACGCCGGCGACCGACGAAGCGCATGACGGGAGCAACCACGCCGGCCAGATACCGATCGCGGTGCGAGCCGCGATCAGGCAGGAGGTCGGGTCGCTGGGCCGTGACCCGACGGTCTTACTGGAGGCGGCGGCCGTGGTTGGCGAACCCTTCGACCTGCGGCTAGCCGCAAGGGTTGCGGAGCTTAACCCTGCACATGCCGGAGCTGCGGTAGACGAGCTCGTGCGCTGGGACTTCGTCAGCACCACGGCCGTGTCGGGGCACTACAGGTTCAGGCACCCGATCGTGCGGCAGACCGTCTACCAGTCCACTCGGCCCGGGTCTACGCTTGCCGCGCACCGGCGCGCCGCCGAGGCCTTGGAGGAGCAGGGGGCGCCGCTGTCTGCCCTCGCCCACCACGTCGAGCGCTCTGCCCGCCCAGGTGATAGGAACGCGGCTGAGCTACTGGCAAGGGCGGCGCACGAAGCCAGGCGGCTGGCGCCTAGCGCAGCAGCCCGCTGGCTGCGCGCCGCGCTGCGGATCCTCCCCCAAGACACGTCCAATGAGCACCGGCTTGGACTCCTCGTTCCGCTCGCAACCGCGCTTGGGAGCGTGGGCCGCGTCGAAGAGAGCCGCGAAGCCCTGATCGATGCCCTGCCGCTGCTGTCCGAGGGTCAAGAGGTCCTCAAAGCCCGATTGGTGGGAGCCATCGCGCGTCTGGATCACATGATCGCCCCCCACCGCGAGCCATCAGCTCTACTGCAGCACGCGATCGCGGCGCTGGACCCCACGCCCTCCGCGGGCACAGCCGCGTTGCGGCTCGAGCTTGCTCTGGACTGCTGGTTCAGCGGGCATCTCGGTCCGCTCGGAGACGCGGCCAGCGCAGCGCGCCGGGATGCCATGGCGACGGGCGAGCACCTGACCTACGCGAACGCCCTCGCGCTTGAGGCAATCGGCCGCGGACACGGCGGCGACGTGCAGCTCGCTTCGCAACTCGTCGCCCAGGCGGCGGCCATCATCGACTCGCTCTCCGACGACGACTTGGCTCAGCGGGTCGAGGGCATGGTTGTTCTCGGTCATGCGGAGTTCGGAGCCGTCGACCATGCCGTCGAAGGGGCCCGTCACCTCAAGCGTGGGGTTGCGATCGCGCGCGGCACCGGCCAGGACGCCTGGTTCGTTGCGCTGCTCTGCAGCCTTTGCATGGCTAACCTGCTGCTCGGACGCATTGAGAGTGGAGCCACGGCGGCCGACGAGGCACTCGAAGCAGCGCGGCTTGGTCACCGCCAGCAACGGATCTGGGCCCTCAGCCTCGGCTGCTGGGCTTACCGGCTGCGGGGCGAGCTGAGCGCGGCGATCCGGCTCGGCGAAGCGGCGATCAAGGCGGCTAAGCAATGTGGTGCTGGGCCGATCGACTGGCTGGCGTTTTGCTGTCTGGCGGTGGCGCTTACTGAAGCCGGTGATCCGGCTCGAGCCCGCGATTTGATCCTCGTCCATGGTGGCGGCCCTGACCTCCGTCTGCTTCCGAATGCCTGGCGTCCGGTCGGGTATGAGCACCTCACGCTGGGCGCGGTGAGGCTCGGGGACCTCGACGGCGCCGAGCGCTGGGCCAAGCGCGCCGCCGCCGCAGCAGCTCGATACCCAACCCAGAGCAGGATCGCCAAGGCTCGCTACGCTCGAGCCGAGCTCGCGCTCGCCATGGAACGCCCGGCCGACTGCGGTCAGCTGGCCCTGACGGCCGCTCAGGAGTTTGATTCAGCCAACTGGGCGATCGACGCTGCGCGGGCGCGAGCCCTTGCCGGTCGTGCGATGGCTGCGAGCGATCACTCCGGGCGGGCGATTGACCTACTGAGGCGCGCGCATGGTGAGCTGTCGGCATCTGGCGCCAACCGTTATCGGGACGAGCTTGCGCTGGAGCTTCGCCGTCTGGGCGAGCATGTGGCGCGGCCGGGCACGCGCGGTGGCGGACCGGGCGTTGGCTCGCTAAGCGGACGCGAGCGCGAGGTCGCCGAGCTGGTGAGCCGGGGCATGACTAACGGTCAGATCGCTGAAGAGCTGTTTCTCAGCGTCAAGACCGTCGAGTCCCATCTCTCCCACGCGTACGAGAAGCTGGGCATCAATTCGCGCGCATTGCTGGCGCGCGAGATTGCGTCGACCGATTCAGACGACCAGATCGAGGCGAGCTAACGCCCGGCGGTCAGTCAGCTTTGGTCACTTGACGGTGAACGTGTGAGCGTCCGGGCAAGGCCGGCCCTGGTCGAGATCCCCAGCTTCTTGAACGTCCTGGCCAGGTGCGATTCGATCGTCTTGTGACTGAGGTAGAGCTCTTGGGCGATCTCGCGGTTAGTCATACCTCGGCTCACCAGCTCGGCCACCTCCCGCTCGCGTCGACTCAAGGACGTGATGCCCGATCCAAGGTCTGGCGCCTTCCTTGTCTTTGCGGGTGGTCGACCGAGTGAGTCCAAACGGGCCGCGGCCTCGTCCGCATAGCTCGCCGCACCGTGCGAGACGAAGACGGCAGACGCCGACTCGAGCCGGTCGAGTGCCCCTTGGCGATCACCCGAGAGCGCGAGTGCCTGCCCGGCGACGAGGTCGGCGTGTGCGCCATCCAGGGCCTGGCCCATCCACAGGTACGTATCGGCGGCCACTGCCGCTTCGCGCTCGGCGAGACCGAGTTGACCCGTGGCTAGTGCGAGCACGGCCCGCGCTCGTCGCGCGTCGGCGATCCGTACCGGTAGGCCTAAGCGCTGGGCGCTCTTCTCCGCCGCCGCGACCCATTGCTCGGCTGCCTCGAGTCTTCCCAGGCCTAGCTCGGCAGCGGCGAGCGCCGCGTAGGATTGGGGCCGAAGGTCGGCCGTCACGAGCGTGAGCTCCTCTCCACCGGAATGCTCGAGAATCCGCGTACGGGCCTGCTCGAACGCGCCGAGCCCTACCAGCGCCTCTCCGACCCGGCAGTGCGCATAGACCTCGAACAGGGTGGCGCCTGCGTCTCGGGCGGCAGTGGCGGCGGCCTCGCCGGCCTCCATGGCCCCGCGCGCGTCGCCGCCGGCCAGACTCTCGACCGCGCGAAGGGTCTGCGCGAGCGTTACAGAGCTCGGATCGCCCATCAGCTCCGAAGCGCCGACCGCCGCCTCAGAGCACGCGCGGGCGTCTGCGAGCTGTCCGCGCAGAACGTGGGCCAGACCGAGCGACGTGATGAGCGGTAGAAAGAAGAGTTCCTGACCGGATGCCCGGACGATCCGCAGACCGCGCTCCAAATGCTCGACCGCGTCCCGGTGACGCGCAGTGCAATACTCGACATCGGCGAGGTAGGCAAGGGTCTCGACGCGCAGGGCGACCTGATCGTCTGGCAATTCGTCGATTTCGGCGCGCGCTTCATCGAGATGGCGCAATGCGCTCGCTGTCTCACCACGCTCCTTCTCCGACAGCGCGAGCAGCGTCGTCGCGGACGCTGCCAGGGCCCCGTCGCCGCGCGAACGGGCGGTGATCCGGACGGCATCGGCCTCCGCCGCCATCGCGTCCCAGTCGCAGGCCAGCCATCGGTCGACGGCGAGCTCAAGCCGAAGGTTGCTGGCGAAAGGCTCGTGGCGCGCCTGCCCCAAGGCAGCTCCGAGCAAGCCCGCGGCACTCGCGCGGTCCGTGATCATGTGATCCAACCTGGCGATCGCGACCATCAGCTGCGCGCGCTGATCCCTCAGCTCGAGCGGTATCACGGCCAACGTGTCGGTGAGCACGGAGCGACACTCAGCGATCCGTCCGGAGCTTCCGAGAGCGACTGCGAGCGGTGTCAGCAACTCCAAGCGCCGCTGCGCCGAGGTTTCGTCTGGCAGCAGAGCGATCGCAGCCGAAAACCATCGCGCTGCGGCTGAGGGCGCCCGGCTGGCGCTGGCGTGGCCCGCCGATTCGAGAATCGCGATTGCTTCTTGATCCCCGCGCTGGGCGGATCGTTGGACATGGTGGGCTCGGACCGCTTGAGACGCCGGTCCGTCCGCAAGCGCACTCGCGGCGCGAGCGTGCGCCGCCACTCGCCATGGCTGATTGAGCGACTCGTACACCGCGCGACGTACGACCGGGTTGCGAAAGGTGAAGCTGCCGGGAGGCTCAACCGGCTTCACGAGCTCAGAATCGACGAGCTCGTCGAGAGCCGCTTCGGCGTCTGTGTCAGTCAACTCGGCGACTGCTGCAGCGAGCTCGGGATCAAACGGTTCGCCCACGACGGCAGCCGCCTGCAGCAGTGGCAGCGTGGACCGTGAGATCCGCCCCAGCTCGTCGGCAATCGCGATCGCCACCGCTCGCGGGATGCCGACGCTCTCTGCGGGCCAAGGATCCGGGGCCTCGGACGCAGGCCGGCGCTTCGGATCCGCGCGGCGCGACAGCTCGCTGAGATAGAACGGATTACCGCCACTCTCTTCGTAGAGCAGCTTGCTGGTCTCGCGATCGAACCGGTCGCCGAGCAGATCCGCCGCCTCGGAGCTGCTGAGCGCCCCCAGGTGGAGCGGGGTGGCCGTCTCGGCCCGGACAGCAGTGGCGAGGGCGCTGCTGAGAGCCGCCGTCACTTGAGGGTCGCGGTAGGTGACAGCGACGAGGATCCGACCCTCCGGCGGACGGGCGAGCAGGTGTCTGATGACTTCCGCCGATGCGTCATCGGCCCAATGAACGTCGTCGAGCAGCAGCACTAGCGGGCGCTCGCGTGCCATGTCCTCGAGCAGTCGGCGAATCGCGTCGTGCAGCCTGTATCGCTCGATCGCGAGTGGGCGTGGATAGTCGTGCTCGATTCGGATGAGGATCGGGAACGCCAGCCCGAGCTCGGCGACGCGCTCGCTGGTAAGTCGCTCGACGACCTCCGGGTGCAGGGTCTTCACGTGGGTTCCGAGTGCCTCTCGAAACAGCGCGTACGGCACGTCAGCCTCGAGCTCGGCACCGTGCCCGCTCAGCACGCTCGCGCCACGATCGCCGGCCAGCCGAGCGAGCTCCTCAATCAAGCGCGTCTTCCCGATTCCCGGCTCACCGGATACGACGACGCAGCCGCCCTGCCCGGCAACGAGGTCTTCGACGGACCGGAGAATGGTCGTCAGCTCGTCGACGCGGCCGACAAATGGGATCCTGGCGCTCGGGGCCGGAGGGTGGGGCACCGCAGATGGGCATGCTAGCGATCAACGACTACGACGAGATCGTGCGCCTGGCGATTAGCAGCTCTGGCGCGGCGGGAGGTCGAAATGCCATTCCTCGAGCTCGAGGAACGATCTCGCAAACTGCATGAACCGGTACGCGTCGGCGAAGTTGGACGGCAGCCCCAGCGAGACGCGGACAGCGCCACCGGAGGGCAGCCCGACCGCCTCGATGTAGTCGTCGATCGTCATATCTGGCGCACCAAGCCTGGCTTTCGTGACCATTCCGGCGCCGATGCCAAACGCTGCTTCGCCCGCACCCGGATTACAGAAGCACCCGGTTCGCAGCGAGATCCTGTAATTGCGTGCCAAGCGGTCAACCAGGCGCTCGTCGACAACCCGTCCGGTCGCGTCAAGGAAATTGAGCGCAATCGTCGCCCCTCGCTGATTCCAGGTTGCCGGGCCATACACCACGACTGCCGGAACGCCGGTGGGGTGACGCAGCGAGCAAAGTTGGTCGAGGAGCCAACTTCCGAGTGCCCTGACGCGAGTGTTGATCGAGTCAAGCCCTACGCGATCGATCCAGTCAAGCCCGATCTCCACGGCCGGCAGGCTGAGGTAGTTGACGGTGCCGTCCTCAAAGGCTGCGTGGCCTGCGGCCGGCCGGTGCCAGTGCTCCTGAACGCTGACGGCGAGGATCGTGCCTCCGGCAAACCACGGCCGGTCGAGCTTTGCGAGCGTCGACCTGCGCGCGATCAGGCAGCCGATCCCGGTCGGGTAGCCGAACAGCTTGTAGAACGAGATCGGGACGAAGTCCGGCTTGACGGCTTGCAGGTCGATGCGATTCGTGGGAGCGAACGCGGCGCAGTCGACGACCACGTCCCAGCCGTGGGATTGGGCGGCTTGGATCCACTCGAGCGGGTGCTGCACGCCCGTGAAGTTCGACTGCGCCGGGTAGGCAAGGAGACGGTTGCGCCCGCGCGCTGGCTCGGTCAGGCAGAGTCTCAGGAAGTGATCGTCGACCCGGAGCTCGGGCGCTACGCATGGCACGTACGTCGTCTCAGCGCCGCGGGCGCTGGCGAACTCGCGTATGCCATTCACTGAGTTGTGGTTGTCAGACAGGAGCAGGAGCTGGTCTCCAGGACCGAATGGGTACGCCTCGCCCACCAGCCTCAGCGCCCCGGTCGCATTGGGTGTGAAGATGACCTCGTACTCGTCCGTCGACGCGCCGAAGTAAGACAGCACCCGTTCGCGCGCTCGCTCGATCAGCGCGGTGGCGGTCGACGAGGTCGGGTTCAGCGAGTGCGGATTGCCGAGTACTTCGTGCTCGAGCATCAGCGCGTGCTCGCGGACTTGACACGCCGCGTAGAGACCACCACCGGTGTGGTCGAGGTACACGTGGCCACCAGTGGCGAGGCGCCCGTATTCGCAGCGCCGAAGCTCGTCGATGTGAGCTGTCTCGATGAAAGCCGGGTACTCGTCTAGGAACGCCGCGAACGCCGGCTCGAAGCCGTCCACGGTTCGAGTTGCGCTCCTTAGCGGGTTGGCGATTGTCGACGAGACTGACTGCGGCACCGCCCGGATTTAGCCAGCGGCCGCCCCGGGGCACAACTCAGATCGATGAATGGTCCTATGCCGGGTGGTGAACACTCGGCGCAGCGCCCCGCCGAGCAACGCGAGCCGCGAACACGACGAACTGCTGTCTGGGCTTCGTTAGACCGCCGCGGCTACCCACCCTGGGGTCGAAGTCGCAAACCCTGGGTGTGTCAAGTCAGGCCCTGGGCCCCCTTTTTCGCTCGGTCCGTCGCCGCGACGCTGTCGAGCATGCTCACTCACAGCCACATCCCCGATCACCATTACATCAGCGACAGCTACGCCGAGAACCGGACCTATGTTCTGAGCGTCCTGGGTCGACGCTCGAGCTGGCTCGAGCCGGCTGAGCGGGAGGCGCTCTTCCACGATGCGTGCGTGGTGCTGCTCGAGAAGCAGCGGGACGGGCGCCTCGACGCCAGCCAGATGGGGGGTTCGCAGGTCCGGGCGTACCTCACGCAGACGGCGTTACACAAGGCCTTCGACGAGCACAGTCGCGCCGGCCGAAGGCTGTCGGTGTCGCTCGATGCCGAGGGATTTGACCCGGGGCTCGCGTCGAGCGCGGCGTCCGTCGAAGAGCGGGTGCTGACTCGAGACGAGACTCGGCGGGTGCGAGATGCGCTGGCCAGGCTTCCGCGTCGCCGCGAGCTGGTGGTCACGCTGCGCCTGCTCTTCGGCTTGTCGCCGCTCGAGATCCAGGGTCGCTTGGGCGTGAGCGAGCGCGTGTACCGGCGTGAGCTCGAGCGCGGTCGGCGCACCGTCGCCGCGACGCTCCGCGCCGGGGCGTGAGCTTCAGCGCAGGTCGTTCGTGCTAAGCAGGCCGCCCTGGAGTGCCAGCTCCACCAGCCGTAGCCGCTTCTGGTTGTGGGGCAGGGCCTCGACCTCGAGCTTTTCGAACAGTGTCCGGAGGTGTCCCTTGACCGCCCCGAGGCTGAGGAATAGCGCCTCGGCGATGGCCTGGTTGCTCGCGGGAACGGCGTAGGGGTCACCGTCACGAAGGGGGCGACAAAGCGCGATCAGCACCCGACGTTGGGTATCGGTCAGCATTACCTCGCGATGTTCGGCGGCGGCGTGAGTGCTCGGCCGACCGGGGTTCAGGGGGTCGTGAAAGGTGAGCAGGCTGTTGCCACACCTCACCGCGTCACCGTCGCGCAATCGCGTTCGTCCGGAGATCCGTTCGCCGTTTACGAACGTTCCGTTTCGGGACAGACCATCATCGGAAATGACCCACTGACCGCCGAGGTGTCGCAGCTCGGCGTGTAGCCTTGAGACTTCCGGATCTAGCTCGAGCCGGACGTCGCAGCGGTCGTCACGGCCGACGGTGGCGTGCTGGGCCTCGTCCCTCAGAGTGAAGAGGTCTTGTGCGCCGTCAGCTCGGCGGTAGACGATGAACGGCAGTCCGGCTCGCTCGGCAGCGATCCGGCGCCGGAGCTCCTCGGGAGAGGGCAGAGGCGAGGCCGTCACATGCGTCGGCCGAGCAAGGTGTCCAGGGCCAGGTCGGGGATCAATGATCAGCGGTTGCTGCACAGGCGTAGACCGCCGTCCGGTTGATCGACGTACCCGCCCGCGAAGAATACCTCGGGGACCCAGCCCCAGGCTTGATTGTCGGAGAGCGTGTAGGCCCACCAGTCGTTGCGCCACCCTCGAGTGGGGTGGTAATAGACCTCCCGGCGAAACTCGGCTTGGCAGACGAACATCTGATTGACGGTGTGGTGTAGCCAGCCGGCTGGATTGGGCGGCGCCGCGCCGCGGCGGTTCGCGATCGGGCGGGCGTACACAGGGACCCAGCCGGTCGCCGCCAGCGGCGAGGTGAGCGGACAGGGTTGCACCGGCCGGCGCGACCAGGCTGCCGTCTGCTCGGTCCCGCACGGGTATGCATCGTGCGGGTTCACCGCAGTTGCGTCTGCGGCCGCCGTGGCGCTGCTCGTGCGTGCGGGAACCGTGCTCGATGTCGTTCGGCCGTCGTGGGCTGTGGTGGCTGGTCGGGGCCGTGAACCGCCGACCAGGACGCTAATTGCGATGGCGGCGAGAATGGTGACTAGGGTGGCGGCGGCGATGATCGGCTTGCGTCGCCAGGGCCGTTGGTGCCAGTGGTTGGTGGCGGGTGGTTGGGTGCTGTGAAGGGCGCTGTGGGTGGCTTGGGCTAGCTCGGTTGGGGTTTGGGGTCGCGCGGCGGGGTCTTTGGCGAGCGCTTGCAGGACGGTCTGGTCCAGCGCGGCCGGGAGGTCTGGTTGAAGCTTGCTGGGCGCTGGTGGCGGGCTGTGGGCATGGGCGTGCAGCTTGGCGAGCATCCCGTCGACTGGATAGGGCACCGATCCGGTCAGCATCTCGTAGAGCACGCAGCCAAGCGCGTAGATATCGCTGCGGGTGTCGCCGGGCTGGCCGTCGAGCAGCTCGGGGGCTGCGTAGTCGACGGTGCCGATGAATCCGGTGCTCTGTGTGACGTCCTGTGCGGCGGCGGTCGAGCGCGCCAGGCCGAAGTCTGAGAGGTACACGTGCTGGGCTTCGGTCAGCACGTTGGCGGGCTTGATGTCGCGGTGCACGAGACCGACTGCGTGCGCGGCCTCAAGGGCGTCGGCGAT
This sequence comes from Solirubrobacteraceae bacterium, assembly GCA_050696855.1. GTDB lineage: Bacteria > Actinomycetota > Thermoleophilia > Solirubrobacterales > Solirubrobacteraceae > Palsa-465. The sequence goes on from JBOGYN010000115.1 coordinate 13,270, forward strand.
CTGGCCGAGGATCCGCGCCGCGCGTGCCGGCGGCAGCCGACCGTGGGTGGCCAGCACGCGACTCAGGTCCGGCCCCGCCACCCAGCGCATTGCGACGAACAGGATCCCGTCGACCTCGCTCGCTTCATAGATCGGGACTACGCCCGGGTGCTCGACCGATGCCGCCAGCTGCGCCTCGCGACCGAACCGCTCGCGGAAGCGCTCGTCAGACGCCAGTTCGGGACGGATCACCTTCAACGCCACGATCCGGTCCAGCCGAGGTTGAACCGCCCGGTAGACCCGGCCCATCCCGCCCGCGCCCACCAGCTCGATCACTCGATAACCACCAACCTCATCACCCCCCCGAAGCTCGACCACCGACGACGTATCCGGCTTCACGTCATCAGTCCCCATGGATGTTCCGTGGCTAGGCAAGGTCCGTGATGGCGCTGACTTCGAGCCAATGACGGCTTTCGACGGATTCATCAGAGCCAATCGAGCGAGCGCTTCGATCAGCCGCCCGGCGGCTGGCTGCCATCTCTTGACACGCATTTTTCGCGGCGGCATAGAAGCTCTCGAGACCCGGCTGGTAGGTGCGGTCCCGGTGCCAGAACAGCGCCAGCCGCCGCACCGGCAGAACGTCGGACATGTCGATGATTTCGATCGCGGGATCGTCCTCGGCGACCGCGAGCCGCGGCAGGATCGCCGACGCAAGCCCGGCCGAGACCATCGCCTGGATGACTGTGTTGGTGTCTGACCGGTAGGCGTACCGAGGCTCGAGTCCGGCGGCCCCCAGCTGCTGGTCGAGCAGCTCGGTCATCCGCCAGGCAGGGTGTGCGACTAGCGGCTCGCTAACGATCTCGGCCAAGCTTGGGGGCTCACCCGACGAGCCGAGCTGGGAGTTCCGTCTCACCACGAGCACGCAAGGATCCTCGCACAGCTCACGTCCTTCGAACGGCCCAGGCTCGAGGGGAAGCTCGCCGAAGGCAGCGTCAAGCCGGCCCTCCTGCACCGACGCAAAAAGATCCGCGTCGGTTTGGGCCTCGGTCGCGACGACGCGTAGTGCCGGCCGCTCGCGGGCGAGGTGCCCCAGCACTGCGGGCATGATCCGGGTGGCCACACTCTGGAACGTCCCGACGCGGAGCGTCGCGCTGACACCGCTCGACATTGCTTCGAGATCGGCCTGCGCAGCCTGTAGCTGCGCGAGCACCTTGTTGGCGTGGTCCAGCAGCAGCAGTCCCGCTTGGGTCAGCGCGACTCGCCGATGGCCTCGAGTGCGCTCGACCAGCCGCGTGCCGATCAGCCTCTCGAGCTGAGAAAGCTGCTGACTCACAGCGGATTGGACGTAGCCCAGACGATCGGCGGCTCCTCGGAACGAACGCTCGCGGTCGATCGCCTCGAGCGCAGCGAGATGGCGAACCTCGACTCCCAGCCAGGCTTCCATGTCCGAAAGGCTGCCAACCTTCGCAGGCGAACGGTATCAGGGAGATCCCTGAATTTGCATGCCCCTGTGCCTCGAACGGCGCCGTCAACGAGGCGGACCGGCGGATTAGGGGTAGCTTGGCGAGATGAGGGCGACGCAGGCGAGCGCAGCGGCCCAGACCCCAATCGCGGCGGCCATCATCCCACGGCTCGGCCGGGCCCGAGTGCCCCGGGCTGAGCCGGTTGACGCGCGGCTTTCCATGCGCGCCACCCTATGTCGTGTGCGCTATCCGTCAATCACGGCTTGTCATCAGGCAGCTGATCATTGTGATCGTCCAGCTTGCGTAGGGCATCGGTCATCTGATACCAGTCGTCGGCGAGTCTCCTGCGCTCGGGATCCTCAGGGGTCAGGCTCTGGGCCCGCTCTGTTGCCGCGCGGTTGCCCTGGATCTGCCGCCACGACTGAGCGACGGCGACCTGGTGCGCTGTGGCAACAGTGTGTTCTCGTTCCACGATCCGCTGCATCCCGGAAGTCGAGCACTTATGCCGCCGTCGATCGGCCCGAGGTGAAGCTCACGGATCCGCAGCGACGCGTCCTGATCGCACTCTGTCGACCGTTGCGTACCGGCGAGCCGTATGCATCCCCGGCCACCAAGGACGCGATCGCGACTGACCTGTGCGTGAGTGTGAGCGCCGTCAAGGGCCCCTTGCGCGCGCTCCTCCAGAGCTCGAGGTCGAGGATCTCTCCCACAACCAGAGGCGGCTGCGCCTGGCTTCCTCGGTGGTGGCGCGCAGTCCTCGACGCGGTACTCCGGGCCGGCTCGGGCCGAGCCGAGCCGAGCCGAGACGACGGTCATTGGCGTGACCCACTCAGCCTCAGCTGCGCGCCGGGCGTCAGCCAGAAAAGCCGCGGGGCGACCACGATGAG
>JBOGYN010000116.1:0-6175 GCA_050696855.1 Solirubrobacteraceae bacterium
CTCCCCCGCCGCGGGCCCGGTCGTCGTACTCGCCGGCGGCACCGGCGGCGCCCGGCTCGCGCGCGGGATGCTCGACGTCGCCGGCGAGGCACTCGTCGTGATCGCCAACACCGGCGACGACATCGAGATCTACGGCGCCCACGTCTCACCTGACCCGGACCTGATCTCCTTCTGGCTCGCGGATCGGATCGATGCCCGAGGCTGGGGACTGGAGGGGGATACGTTCCAGGTTATGGACGGACTGCGCGAGCTCGGGGTAGACGTGTGGTTCAACCTCGGAGATCGTGACCTGGCCATCGGCCTGGAGCGCCGTCGGCGGCTCGACGACGGCGCCCGCCTCACCGACGCCCAAGCCGCCGTGACCGCCGCCCTCAACCTCGACGCCAAGGTCCTGCCGATGACCGACCGCCCCGTCCGAACCCGCGTCCTGACCGACGGCCGGTGGTGGCCCCTGCAGGAGTTCCTGATCCGGCAACGGGGGCAGGGCGAGGTGCGAGATGTCGACTTCCGCGGCGCCCGGGCGGCGCAACCGACCCCCGAGACGCTGGCGGCGCTCGCCGGCGCCCGGGCGATCGTGGTGGGGCCGTCAAACCCCGTGATCTCGATCGGCCCGATCCTCGCTCTGCCCGGGATGAGACAGGCCCTCGCGGACAGCCCCGCGCCCGTGGTCGCGGTCAGCCCCCTGGTGCAAAACGAAGTCGTCAAGGGCCCGACCGCCGCCTTCATGCGCGCCGCCGGGTGGCCGGTGTCCAGCGACGGGATCGCCGCCGCCTACCGCGGACTGCTCGACGGGCTGGTCGCCGATCAGCGCACCCAGGAGCTGCCCGTGTTGGAGACCGGCGTGCTGATGGACACCCCCCAGGCGCGCCGTCAGGTGGCCGAATTGACCCTCGCCTTTGCCCTCGGGCTCGCGTGACCCGCCGTGTCCAAGCCCGTCGCCATCCTCCCGATCAAGAGCTTTGACCAGGCCAAGCAGCGGCTTCGCGACGCTCTCGGCCCGGCTCCCCGGGCCGCCCTGGTGCAGGCGATGTTCTCCGACGTCCTCATCGCTCTGGGCCGGACCACGCAGATCGAGCGCGTACTGGTCGTCTCCAGCGACCACGGGGCTCAGCGGATCGCCGAGGGCTACGGCGCGATCGTCGTCGACGACGATCAGCGCGGACACAACCAGGCGGCCTCCCGGGGCATCGCCCACGCGCTGAAGCTGGGGGCGACCCGTGCCCTGCTCGTCCCCGGCGACTGCCCGCTGCTGGATCCCGGCGAGCTCGACGCACTGATCACCCGGCACACCGAGCCTCGCTCAGTGGTGATCGTGCCCGACCGTCACGGCACCGGGACCAACGCCCTACTCCTCTCCCCGCCCAACGCGCTGGGCCCCGCCTTCGGCCCCCTGAGCCGCACGCGCCACGAACAGAAGGCGCGGGCGGCGGGTCTGACGCCGGCCACCGTCACGGTGTCCACCCTGGCCCTGGATCTCGATACCCCGGAGGACTTGGTCGCAATCGAGGCGGCGCTCCGGAGTGGCCATGGCGGCGCGGCGCACACGCGGGGCATGCTGGCGCAATTGGCGAGAATCCGGGAACGGTTGTGATCTCCGCTCAAGCGCTGACCGGGATCCCCGAGATCGAGGCCGGCGACGATCTCGGCGCCCGGCTGGCAGCAGCGATGCCCCCCGGCTCCCCCGCCGCCGCCGACGTTCTCGTCCTCGCCCACAAGGTCGTCTCCAAGGCCGAGGGGCAGACGCGGGTCCTGGCCAGCGTGCAGCCCGGCGCCGAGGCGCAGCGCCTGGCCGTCGAGCTCGACAAGGATCCGCGTCACGTCCAGGTCATCCTCGACGAGTCTGGCGAGATCCGCCGCGCCGAGCGCGGGGTCCTGATCGCCGTCACCCACCACGGCTTCGTGTGCGCCAACGCCGGCGTCGATGCCTCCAACGCCCCCGATGCCGGGACGGTCATCCTCCTCCCCACCGATCCCGACGCCTCGGCTCGTCGGCTCCGTGCTCGCCTCGCCGACCTGTGCGGTGTCGCCCCCGCCGTCCTGATCACCGACTCCTTCGGCCGGGCCTGGCGCCATGGACAGACCGACTGCGCGATCGGCTGCGCCGGCCTCGAGCCGCTGGAGGACTGGCGCGGACGCCATGACGTCGCCGGGCGCGAGCTGCGCGCGACCTGGATCGCGGTCGCCGACGAGCTCGCCGCCGCCGCCGACCTCGCCCGGGCCAAGGACGCGATGCAACCCGCCGTGCTGGTCAGCGGGGCCGGACGTCACGTGACCAAGCAGGACGGCCCGGGCGCCCGGGCATTGCTACGCGCCCGCGCCGAGGATCTGTTCCGCTGAAGCCGGCCGGGCCGGACGACTACCCGGCCGCGAGCCCGCTCGAGGGAGCGCCGACGGCGTGAAAGCCCCCGTCGACGTGGACGATCTCGCCGCTGATCCCCTGGGCGTACTCCGACAGCAGCCAGCAGATCGCCCGGGCCACGGGCCCGGGGTCCTCGACGTCCCAGCCGAGCGGGGCCTGGGCGCGCCATAGCTCGGCCAGCTGCTCGAAGCCGGGGATGCCGCGGGCCGCCACCGTTCCCAGCGGGCCGGCGGCGACCAGGTTGACCCGGATGCCGGCGGGCCCGAGGTCCCGGGCGAGGTAGCGTGACACCGACTCGAGCGCCGCCTTGGCCACCCCCATCCAATCGTAGATCGGCCAGGCGACGCTGGCGTCGAAGTCCAGGCCGACAACCCCCGAGCCGGCGGGCATGAGCGGGGCGAGCGCGCCGGCCAGGGCCTTGAGCGAGAAGGCGCTGGTCTGAAAGGCCGCCATCGCGCTCTCGGCGGGCGCGGTCATGAACGCGCCCCCGAGCGCGTCCTGGGGCGCGAAGGCGATCGCGTGCAGCGCGCCGTCCACCCGGCCCCAGCGCTCGCGCAACGAATCGGTCAGCGCGGCGAGATCTTCGTCGCGATTGACGTCGAGCTCGAGGACATCGACCGGCGTCGGGAGCCGCTGGGCGGCCCGCTCGGTCATCCGGCGTACGCGGCCAAAGCTGGTCAAAAGTACCTCGGCGCCTTCCTTCTGGGCCAGCTCGGCGGCGTGGAAGGCGATCGAGTCCTTGGTGATGACGCCGGTGATCAGCAGGCGTTTGCCGGCCAGGATCACCGCTCGCCACCCGCCGGAGCGCAGAATGCGTCCAAGGCGGCGCGGAGCCGGTCACGGGTCTCGGCCGGCTCGATGATCTCGTCCACGAAGCCTTCGGCTGCCGCGGACTCGGCCCGCAGGTGCCCCTGGGCGTAGGCGTCGGCGAGGCGGTCGCGTTCGAGGTCGGGATCGCCGGCGACCTGCAGCTCGCGCCGGTTGACGATCCCCACCGCGCCCCGCGCGCTCATGATGCCGAGCTCGGCCTCGGGCCAGGCCAGGACGAGGTCGGCGCCCAGGTCGCGCGAGTTCATCGTGATGTAGGCCCCCCCATACGATTTCCGCAAGACGACGGTCAGCTTCGGCACCGTCGCGGCGGCAAACGCGCGGACGAGCCCGGCCCCGTAACGGATCACGCCGGCCTGCTCCTGGCGCGAGCCGGGCATGAAGCCGGGCGTGTCGACGATCGCGATCAGCGGCAGCCCGAACGAGTTGGCGAAATTGACAAACCGGGCCGCCTTCTCCGAGCCCTCAGCGTCCAGGACGCCGCCGAGATAGCGGGGCTGGTTGGCGACGAGCGCGACCGGGCGGCCGTCAATCCGGGCCAGGGCGGTGACCAGGTTGCGCGCCCACCGGGGACAGAGCTCCTGGAGCGAGCCCCGGTCGATGATGCCGCCCAGGGCATCGCGGATGTCGTAGGCACTGCGGGCCGCCGCGGGCACGAACGACCCGGGGTCGGGATGCTCGGGCTCCAGCGACGCAGCGCGGGGCAGCGTGGACCCGGCCAGCGAGGGCAGGTAGGCGAGCAGCTCGCGCACGCGGGCGGCGGCGCTCGCCTCGTCGCGCTCGACGAGATGGCAGACGCCGTTGCGCTCATGGACCGACGGGCCACCGAGCCCGGCGGCGTCGATCTCCTCCCCGAGGGCTTCGCGCACAACCCCGGGCCCGGTTAGGAACATCGCGGCGTCCTGGGTCATCACGATCAGGTCGGTCAGGGCAGGCGAATACGCCCCGCCCCCGGCCGACGCACCGGACACGACCGAGATCTGTGGCACCCGCCCGGTCAGCGCGACCGTGGAGCGGAAGATGCGCCCGTACCCGGCCAGGGCGGCGGTCCCCTCCTGCATCCGGGCACCCCCGGACTCTACGAAGGACACCACCGGCATCCCGGCCCGATCGGCCATGCTGAGCAGGCGCACGATCGTGTCGGCGTGGCGCTCACCCAGCGAGCCGCCGAAATAGGCTCCGTCCTGGGCGTAGCAGGCGATCGGGCGTCCGGCCACGGTGCCGGTCGCACCCACCACCCCGTCGCCGGCCGCAGCCCGGTCACCGAGCCGGGCCGAGCGGACCCCCGAACGGATAACCCGGACGCTGGCCGGGTCACAAAGCGCTTCCAGGCGCCCGAGCGGATCCAGCCGCTGGACCGGCCTGGCGAGCGCGGTCGCGCTCACTTCGGCGCTCCGCGGAGGGCCAGGGCGACGTTGTGACCGCCGAACGCGAACGAGTTGGAGACGGCCAAGGGAGGGTGCCCGTTGCCGGTGATCAGCGGCCGGGCCTCCCCCGGCACGTAGTCGAGGTCGAGTTCGGGATCGGGCACCTCGTAGCCGAGCGTCGGGGCGATGACGCCGGTGATCAGCGTGCGCAGCGTGGCCACCGCCTCGACGGCCCCGGCGGCACCGAGCAGGTGGCCGATCGCCGACTTGGTGGAAGAGATCGGCACTCGCCGGGCGTCCTCACCCAGCGCGCGCTTGAGCGCCGCCGTCTCGGCGGCGTCGTTGAGCTGGGTCGAGGTTCCGTGGGCGTTGACGTAGTCGACCTCGGAGGGAGTGGCCCCCGCGTCGAGCAGGGCGAGCTCGATCGCCCGGGACGCCGGACCTCCCGTGGGCTCGGGCGCGGTCAGGTGGAAGGCGTCCGTGGTCGAGCCGTATCCGGCCAACTCGCCGAGCACGGTGGCCCCCCGGGCAGCGGCCGCTTGCGCCTCTTCGAGCACGACCACGCCCGCCCCCTCACCCATCACGAACCCATCCCGGCGCAGATCAAAGGGCCGCGATATGCCGGTCGGCGAGAGCGCCTGCATCGAGTTGAAGCACGCAAACCCGAACTCGGTCAACGTCGCCTCGGCGCCGCCGCAGACGACGGCGTCGGCGTCGCCGTACTGGATCATGCGCATGCCGGAGCCGAGGGCGTGACCGCCGCTCGCGCACGCCGAGACGATGCCGTAGCTCTGACCACGCAGCGCGTGCTTCATCGAGACGGCCGCCGCGGCCGCGTTGGGCATGTACTGCGGGACCCCGAGCGGGGAGACCATCTTGGCTCCGCGATCGCGCATCACGTCGTGCTGGGTCTCGACCGTCTCGATCCCGCCGATTCCGGTCGCGATCACGCAGCCGAGCCGCAGCGGGTCATACGGCGCCTCGCCGTCCCAGCCCGCCTGGGCCACCGCCTCACTGGAGGCGATGACCGCGAACTGGGCGAAGCGATCCAGCCGCCGAGCCTCCTTGATCGACAGGAACTCCTTGGCCTCGTACTCACGGCAGGCCCCGGCGCCGTCGGCGATCCCGGATACCCCCTGGGCCCAGCGGTCGTGAAGGGTGGCGGCGCCGATCCCGAGCGGGGTCACCGCGCCCAGCCCGGTGACGACGACCGTGCGTCTGTCGGGCAACGGGGTCATTACGCGGCCCGCTCGACGATCAGGTCGACGGCATCGCCCACGGTCTTGAGCTCCTTCATGTCCTCACCCTTGAGGACCACGCCGTACTCGTCCTCAACCACCTGGGCCAGCTCGACTAGATCAAGCGAGTCGATGTCGAGCTCTTCGAAAGTCGCCGTCCGCGTGATCTGGTCCTGCTCGGGCCCGAAGCTTGCGAGGGTCTCAACCACCCGACCTTCGACCTGTTCGGTTGTCACTGACATTGGCTGCTCCTGTCCATTGGGTTGTTCATGCCGCCAGGCCACCGTCGACGCTCAGCACGGCGCCGGTCACGTAGCTCGCGGCATCAGAGATGAGGAAGCGTACGCACGCTGCCACCTCGTCCGGCGTCCCCACCCGGCGGG
>JBOGYN010000117.1:0-1963 GCA_050696855.1 Solirubrobacteraceae bacterium
CTCGAAGTCGCGGGCGCCGCCGGCGTGCTCTTGGGGCTCGCTGTCACGGCTCTCGGTGCTGTAGCCGCGGTCGCGTTGATGCTCCTCATGGTTGCCGCCCTAACCAACCACCGCCGCGTCAGCGACCCGGCCGTACAAATGGCCCCCGCTACGGTCCTTGGCCTTCTCAGCGCCGTGACCGCGGTTCTCTACCTCGCACACTAAGCCTCGATCCACCGTTGATTGGGTTGGAGCGTGAGACGACCGTCTGAGTCGGGACCGGTGAGGGTGGTGGGGCCGGTTGAGACCGTCGTGGTGGGTCCAGTTGAGCTCGTCGCTCCCGAAGGCCGCGGCTTGTGCGGTGTTGGGGCGCTGTGGTCGATCGCTGGGGACGTGCCGAGATCGATGCCGGCGTCGATCATCCTCGGGGGCCGCTCGCGGTGGGTCAGGTCCGAGCTGGGATCGCGCGCAGCTTCTGCAGCGCGGCGAGAAACGCGGTCTCCCATGGCCAGCGAGCGGGCATGCGGAGTGTCACTTGTCGGCCGGTGCGGGTGATCCGGCCCGGAACGGTGAATAGTCGCCGGCGGATGGTCCGGGCGGTCGGGATGACCGTGTCGGGTAGCCCGATCATCGTTGTCCAGCGCAGGAGGTTGTGCGCGAGCGCGGCGATCACGGTCCAGGCGGCGTTGGCGAGGAACTTCCCGGACGGGAAGTGCGCCAGTGCCTGGTCTTTCAAATCGCGGATCGCGAGCTCCACCACGGCGTGCTGGCGGTGCTCGGCTTCGACTTGCTCGAGCGGGTCGACGCGGTTGGTGAGGAACGCGTGATGGCGCCAGTCGGGCCACAGCTCCGCTTGGGCGCCGAGAAGGCGGGTGCGCCGGATGATCAACCGCTGGGATCCGAGCATCGTCTGCGCGATCTGCGCTTCCCCGTCCTCGGGGTACTCGGTGAGGGGCTGCCAGTCATGCTCCGGGATCGCCGCGATCGCGACCTTCACGTGCTTCTGCTGGGTAATCCCGATCGAGTACGTCCAGCCAGCGGCTTGCAGCCGGGCCATGATCTTGTTGTTCCAGAACCCCGAGTCCGCGCGCAGCAGCTTCGCTCCGGTCGCGCCCGCGCGGGCGACCCTGGGGATCAGTTCCTCAACGAACCGCAGCGCCCCGCGTGAGGTGTTGGCCGACCCCTTCCGGGCGCGGATATGCAGCACCTCGCCGCTCCCGGCACGGGTCGCGAGGATCGGGTGATACCCGCGCTTGTGGGTGTACCCATAGTCGGCGCCCTGCTTGTCGTATCCGTAGACCTCACCCACAAACGAGTCCACGTCCACGACCAGCTGATCATCACCCGGGCCGGCACCGGCAGCCCACGCACGCGACAGTGTCTCGGCGAGCACCCGATCGAGCTGACGGACATGCCCGAAGGTGAACGCGCGCAAAAACGTCCCGAGCGTCGAGGGTGCCGCCACTGAATGTCCGAGCACCGCGCGGGTCTGGCCCGAGCGCAGCACGGCGCAGTCATCGATGCAGTCCGCCCCGAGCGCCATCGCAGACACCAGAGACATCACCTTCCGCCCCGGGTTCGCCGCCCCCTCACGATCGCCGAGATCAACCACCTCCTCGACCAGCGCCTCGATCCCGAGCCGCTCAGCAAGCACCGCCGGCAACAAAACCCCGGCGTTCGCGACCGCCCGCTCGTCATCGAACAGCACCCTCGTCGCGTCCGACAGACCATTCACCATGCAGGTGACCTCCTGGTGCAGGCCCGCCGTCGCCGCATACGACAGCTTTCTGCCTGCTCAGGAGGTCATTTAAATCTCAGCCCCGGACGACTCCGTCCCCCGAGACCGGTGGATCAAGGCTAAGACGACCTCCGGCGAGAGCTTCACCTTCCAGGCCGACTCGCAGCCGACCCTGACCGCGGGCGCCGAGCCCGGCGAGAGGGTGCGGATCGGCTACGTGGAGACCCGGACGGGCAGCATGACCGC
>JBOGYN010000118.1:0-2917 GCA_050696855.1 Solirubrobacteraceae bacterium
CGCCGCCACCGCCCTGTGCTCGATCGACCTGGTCCTGGCGATCCGTCACGGCGATGCGGTGACGTGGTTCGGCGGCTGGCAACCCCGCCACGGAGTTGCGATCGGGATCTCGTTCACGATCGATCCCCTCGGTGCCGGACTGGCCACGTTCGTGGGCCTGCTGACGATCGCTGCGCTCGTCTTCTCCTGGCGACACTTCGAGTCGGTCGGACACGTCTTCCCGGCGCTGCTGCTGGTGTTCATGGCGGCGATGATGGGGTTCAGTCTGAGCGGCGACATCTTCAACCTGTTCGTGTTCTTCGAGTTGATGTCGATCGCCGGGATCGCTCTGACCTGCCATCGTCCCGACGAAGGCGCGCCCCTCCAAGGGGCGCTCAACTTCGCCATCACCAACGCGATCGGTGGCTTTCTGGTCCTGATCGGGATCGCCCTGCTCTACGGGCGCACGGGCGCGCTCAACCTCGCCCAGATCGGCGCGATGCTCGACGGCCATCGCGCCGACGGTCTGGTGCTCGTCTCGTTTGGGCTGATCGTGTCCGGGTTCTTCGTCAAGGCCGCGGTCGTGCCGTTTCATTTCTGGCTCGCCGACGCCTACGCCACCGCCCCCACACCGGTGTGCATCCTGTTCGCCGGGGTCATGAGCGAACTGGGCCTCTACGCGGTGGCGCGCATCTACTGGGTCGTCTACGCCGGCGCGCTCGGATCCCACCAGGGAACCCTGCGCACGATCCTGCTCACGGCGGGAGCGGTCACCGCGCTGCTGGGGGCGACCATGTGCTTCCTGCAGCGCCACATCAAGCGCATGCTCGCGTTCGCCACGATCAGCTACGTCGGGTGCTTCCTGGTCGGGATCGCCCTGCTTGATTCCGGCGGACTGGCCGGTACCGCGATCTACGTGGTCGCCGACGGCCTCGTCAAGGCGTCGCTGTTTATCTGTGTCGGGATCATTCAACACCGACGCTCACGGGTCGACGAGCGCCACCTCCACGGGCTGGGGCGCAACCTGCCGTTCACCGGAATGGTGTTCTTCGTCGGTGCGCTGGCGCTCGCCGCGCTGCCACCGTTCGGCACCTTCCTGGGCAAGTCGACGATCGAGGACGCCGCTCTCGCGCGCGGCTACCCGTGGGTGCCCGCCCTGTTCATGGTCGCCGAGATCATCACCGCCGCCGCGGTGATCCGGGCCGCCGGGCGAGTGTTCCTCGGCTGGGGACCCAGAGACGGGAGCGGGGCGCCCGGCGAGGACCGAGCCGACGAGGAGACCAGCCAGGAGACCGAGGGACGCAGTGACCGCACCCCGGCGTTGCTGTGGCTGCCGGCGGCGATCCTGCTGCTCGCCGGGCTGGCGGTCGGGATCGTTCCCGGCGTCGACCGGGTCGCGCAGGCCGCGGCGGCACGGTTCGTAGACCGCCAGGGCTACATCGCCGCAGTCCTCCATGCCCGGCCGCCGGCCGCGCTCCCCCCGGTGCTGGTGAACGGGCCGAGCCTCGCCGACTACCTGTACGCCGCCGGCTCGTCGATCGGAGCGCTGCTCCTCGGGCTGGGCGCGCTCGTGCTACCGCGTCGAGCGCATGACTCGCCGAGCGCCATTGTCCACCGAGCTCGAGCGGCGGCCGGCTGGATTCGCGGTCTGCACAGTGGCCATCCCGGCGACTATGTCGCTTGGGTGACGGCCGGCACGGCGATTCTGGCCGGCGCGTTCGCGCTCACCCTGCGGTGAGCGAAGCGCTCGCCGCCGAGGCTCCCCCAGCCGCCGCGGTCCGCGCTCGCTGGGGTCCGACCGTGGCCTCCGGATCGCGTGCCGATTGAAAGCCGGCGTGGTAGACGGCGAAGCGCTCGCACGCCGATCCGCCCAACAGGAGCAGCCCGCCGCCCGCGGCTCCCAGCCTCCGCCGTCCCAAGCACGTGACCACCGCTGCCCCGGCCACGGTCAGCGATTTGGCGGCCAGCGAGAAGCGCCCGGCCGCGCCGTCGTGGTAAGGCCGACCGAGCGGCCCCAGGTGGCGCTCCATAACCTGTGACGCCACGCCTTCGAGGATTGCCCCCGCGACCGCCAGCCGGCGTGCCGGGGCTGCGTTGGTCACCGGGGTGAGGATGCACGCCGCCGCACCGGCAGCGGCCATCGAGCTGCCGGCGAACACGAACGGCAGCTGGCGGCGGGCCTCGTGCCAGGCGGGGATCGCGGTGTCGGCGACCAGAACGGCGGTGTAGGTGCTCAGCGCCGGGCCCAGGAAAGCACCGCCGAGTGCCCCGCCGGCCACCCCGATCCGGGTCAGCCGCTTCAAACGCACTCGCGCGAACGAGGCGGTGAACGCCCCACCCGCCGCGCTGAGGATCCATGAGCCGACGCTCATCGGCGAGGTGATCTTCAACACGCGCAGCATGTTCAGAAAGCGCTCCGGCCGACCCAGGTCGGAGATCAGGAAGACTGGGCTCACCGCGACCCCGGCGAGCGCAGCGGTCCACGCGCTGCGAGCCAGCGTCTCGTTCCCCGTGACGTCGGCCATCAGCCCGAGCGTGGCGGAAGCGCCGGCGAGGCCGCCGGTGAAGAAATACGCCGGAATCTCCCATGTCCAAACCGGCTCCTTGAGGATCGGCCGTCCGTAGTAGGAACTAGTCGGGCTCGTCTGGGTAGCGCTCATCGCCGACTGCCCGCGAACGTCGCCAGCACCGTTCCGACCAGCACCGCCGCCGCGGCCGCGGCCGCCTTCCAGGTTTCGCCGAGGTCACGGGTGCACACCGTCGGGTCAGGCGGCAGGCCGTAGACCTCGGGTTCGTCGAGGAGCAGGAAGAACGCCCCGAACCCGCCGACTCCATCCTGCTCATCGCGGCCGTACAGGCGCGCCTCGGCGACCCCTAGATCCTTGAGCACGCGCAACCGCTCGTCGGCTCGATCTCGCAGCTCGTCCAGCTCGCCGAA
>JBOGYN010000119.1:0-14315 GCA_050696855.1 Solirubrobacteraceae bacterium
CTGCGCAACCCGCGGCTGGCCTGGGCGCTGATCGCTGAGCCGGTCGATCCGCTCGTCGACGCCGAGCGTCTGGCCTATCGGTCGCGCTACGCCACCCTGATCGCCGAGGGGCTGGCGGCCGGGATCGCCGCCGGTGAGCTGCCCGAGCAGGACGTCGAGCTGACCGCAGCGGCACTGGTGGGCGGATGTGGCGAGGCCCTGGTCGGCCCGCTTTCCCCGCTCGCCGGTGGCAATCCGCGGGGCGCGGAAATCGTCGCTGCCCTGCGGGTGTTCGTCAGCCGGGCGGTGGGAGCGCGATGACCGACGCTGTCTCGGTCCGCCGCGATGGGCCGGTCACCACCGTCCTGCTGTCGCGGCCCGGCCGCCGCAACGCCGTCGACGGCGCTACTGCGGCGGCGCTCGCCGGGGCGTTCCGCGACTTCGATGCCGATCCCGACGCCGCCGTGGCCGTCCTGCACGGGGAGGGCGGGGTGTTCTGTGCCGGGGCCGACCTCAAAGCGGCCGGCACCCCCGACGGCAACCAGGTTCAGGCGCCTGGGGACGGGCCGATGGGTCCGACCCGGATGCGACTGACCAAGCCGGTGATCGCGGCTATCGCCGGCCACGCCGTCGCCGGTGGGCTCGAGCTGGCCCTGTGGTGCGACCTGAGGGTGGCCGAGGAAGACGCGGTGCTGGGGGTGTTCTGCCGCCGCTGGGGGGTGCCGCTGATCGACGGGGGGACCGTGCGCCTCCCGCGGCTGATCGGCACGAGCCGGGCGATGGACCTGATTCTCACCGGCCGCGGCGTGGGTGCGGCCGAAGCCGAGCGGATCGGCCTCGTCAACCGCGTCGTCGGAGTGGGTGAGAGCCTCGCCGCCGCCCAGGCGCTCGCCGCCGAGCTGGCCCAGTTCCCCCAGACCTGCTTGCGCGAGGACCGCCTTTCGGTGCTCGAGCAGGACGGTCTGAACGAGCGCGAGGCGATGGCCGGCGAGCTCGAGCACGGGCTTCGCTCACTGGCCGAGGTGCAGGCCGGTTTGGAGCGTTTTCGGGCCGGCGCCGGTCGCCACGGCGCGTTTGACGATTAGGAGCCCGTTAGGTTCCGCGCCCAGGCGGCGAGCTGTTTGCGGTGCTCGGCAGTCAGTCCGATGGCGGGATCGGTGCCCACCAGCAGCGTCGGCCCGGAGCGCGTGGCGGCCCAGGCGTGGCAGCTCTGATCGTGGGCGTCGTCGACCCAAGCCAGTGATCGCGCCGGCCCGGCGAACCGATCGATCGCCGCTAGCTTCCAATGCCCGGCGCCGGATTCGGTGAGCGGTGCAAACGCCAGGTGGGGCAGGCCGGACGGGAGTCCGAGGGCAAGCGGCAGGTGCTCGTCGGCCTTCTCCTCCCAGCCGCTACACCAGATCAGCTCGTAGTCGTCGGCGAGCGCGAGTACATGCTCGGCCGCTTGGGCGGAGACGAAATGGGGTATCCCGTCAACAGCCAGGAATTGCCCGTCGGGCCGGCGCGCAGGATCAAAGCCGAACAACGAGATCACGCCATCTATGTCTAAGAGGAGCAGCGGGCGGTCCATAAGTAGCCCTTAGGTGAGTACGGCAGGGTCCAAGACGCGGCATCGGTCGGCAGGGGTCGGCCATATGTTCGTGGATACCGCGTCGGTGACGCTCAAGGCGCTGACTCGGATGCCGAAGATGGAGGTGAGAGTCACGAAACTCACCCGCCTCCGTCCCGGTTTTCCCCCTTTTATGAGCCCAATCCTCGGTATCTTTCTCGCGCTCGCCTGCGCCCTGACTACCAATGTCGGCTTCCTCTTCAAGCATCGGGGGGCCTGCGCGGCGCCGCCGGTCGACTTCCGCCGGCCGTTCAAGACGGCCCGGTCCTTGTACTCCTCTCGCTTCTTCGCCCTCGGCATGCTGATCGCCGCCGGAGCGTGGATCTTCCACGTCGCCGCCCTCGCCACGGCCCCGATGTCGATCGTCCAGGCGGTCCTGGCGGGCGGCGTCGTGCTCCTGGCGATCATGGCCGAGCGGACCTTCGGACTGCAGATCTCCCGCCGTCAGTGGGTGGGGATCAGCCTCACCGCCGTCGGCCTGCTCGTCCTGGGCTTCAGCCTCCCGGCTGTCCACGGCGCCCACTCGCGCTTCTCGGTGCCCGGCATGATCGGCTTCGAGACCGCCCTGCTTGTGGTCGGCACGCTGCTGATCATGGGCCCGCGGATCGGCGCTCCCGTCCAGCACCACGGCTTCATGCTGGGCGCGGCGTCAGGCATCCTCTTCGGCGTCTCCGACGTGGCCATCAAGGCAATCTCGGGCATGGTCGGCTCCCACGGCATGGTCGGAATGTTGAACCCCTGGGTGGGTGTCGCGCTGGTCGCCTCGGTGGCAGCTTTTTACAGCTCGGCCAAGGGCCTGCAGGATGGTGACGCCGTCCCCGTGATCGCGATCACGGGCACGGCAGCCAACGTGGCCGGCATCGTTGGCGGGCTCATCGTCTTCGGCGATCCGCTCCCGGCCCACCCGCCGATGCTGGCCGCCGAGTTCATCGCCTTCGCGCTCGTTCTGGTCGCGGCCTGGCTGACGCCGGCTCCGATCCGCGCCGCCGGTCCGGCTCCCGCGGCCGCGTAGCACCGCTCGCCCTCGCGCCTCGCCTCGCCTCGCGCCGCTCCGTCTCGCGCGCCGCTCCGTCTCGCGCGCCGCTCCGCCGGCACGCGTCCAACAGCCCTCACGTGCACCCTCGCCCCGGCTCTATGCCGATCTTGTGACGGACGTGGAGAAAACGGCGGCTGAGGAGGGGACGGCAGCCTGGGAGGAGGAGACCGCTCGCTTGCGGGGGCGCGCCCTGCAAAACGTGAAAAACTTCGCGTGCTCGAGCAAGATTTTCACCAGCAGCGCCCAGGGCACGCATTTCGGGCCAAATTCGGCGCCGGGGCTCGAGCTTTGCGCATTCTGCAGGTCGCAGCTCATGTCCTCGGCAGCCACCGACCCGGGGTAGTACAACCTCCGGATGGCGACTGCGCTGACCCGACCGCTGGTCAGCGCGCCTCGCCTGGCTGACGTGCTGGGCGAAGCGGGGGAGCCGCCGGTCCTGCTCGACGTCCGCTGGGATCTGGCCGCCGGGGCTCGCCGCGACCTCTTCGAGCAGGGGCACATCCCCGGCGCGGCCTTCGTCGATCTGGACGCCGACCTCGCCGGTCCTCCGGGTGCCGGTGGTCGGCACCCGCTCCCCAGCGCGGCCCGGTTCGAGGGGGCGATGCGCCGGGCCGGAGTGCGGGCGGAAGGGGAAGTGGTCGTCTACGACGCTGCCACCTCGACCGCGGCAGCCCGCGCCTGGTGGCTGCTGCGCTACTGCGGACACGCGTCCGTCTCGGTCCTGGATGGCGGCCTCGCCGCATGGACGGGGAGAGGCGGGCGCCTCGAGACTGGCCCGGGCAGCGCCGCGCCCGAGGGGGGCGACTTCATCGCCCGACCGGGCGCGATGCCCGTGCTGGATTCGGGGGGCGCCGCGGCGCTGGCGGTCACCGGTGTGCTGCTCGATGCCCGCGCCCCGGAGAGGTTTCGGGGCGAGACCGAGCCCGTGGATCCGGTGGCGGGCCACATCCCGGGGGCACGGAATTGCCCGACGACCGAGAACTTGGATGCCGACGGCCGCTTCCTCGCCGGTGGGCGGTTGCGGGACGGATTTGGCGTTGCCGGGGTGGTTGCCGGGACGGCGATCGGCGCCTACTGCGGCTCGGGCGTGACCGCGGCCCACGCTGTGCTGGCACTCGAGCTGGCCGGTTTCACGGCCGCGCTGTACCCGGGGTCCTGGAGTGAGTGGATCAGCGATCCCCAGCGCGCGGTGGCCACAGGGGGCTAAGCGCCGACGCTGCCCTCGAGCAGCAGGCGCGTGACGGCGGGCGGATCGTCGAAGGTGGGGACGTGGCCGCAACCCTTCAGCATCACGATCCGCGCAGTGGGGATCAGTGCGGCGGCGCGTCGGGCCTGGCGGGGGAGCAGGAGGCGGTCCCTGGTGCCCCAGCCGATCGTCACGGGCACTCGGATCGGACCCTCCCCGGGCCCGAACTCAAACGGTCCGACGGTCGGGAGCGTGGCATCGAACCAGGGTGCGCGGGCCAGCGCCCGGACAGTGGCCGCCGCCTCGGCGACCGACATGTCGGCCGCCCGCTCCATCCCCAGGCCCAGCGCCAGGCGCCGCCCGGTGCGGGTGGCGAGCAGGGTGTCGGCTCGGCCTTCGAGTCTCCGGGCGAGCCGAACGCCCAGCCACAACGAGGACTGGGCCAGGACGGTCTCCGGGCGGTTGGCAAAGCCGGCCGGGGAGAGGGCGGTGGCCGAGCGTGCGAGGCCGCGCCGCGCCAGCTCGAGCACGATCAGGCCCCCGAGCGAGTTGCCGGCGACGTGCGGTCGGTCGATCCCCTCCTGAGTCAGAAACTCCTGCACCAGCTTGACCAGCGAGTCAATTCCCGGCGGCGTCCCGGGCGGGGGCATGGGGGACCCGCCGAATCCCGGGAGATCGAGCGCGATCACGTCACGATGAGCGACCAGCGCGTCGAGCACCGGCTCCCACATCTGCCAGAGGCTCCCGATCCCGTGGATCAGGACCAACGGCTCGCCCTGGCCACCCCGGTGTTGGTTAAACGAGGCCACGGCCGCACCCTACCGCTGCGCCAGAAAGTACAGCTGTCAGGCGATCCTTGGCCATGGCGTCCCATTGAGCCCTCGCCATCCAGTCGGTACCGTTGTACAAACCGGCCTGCGGAAGCGTTCAGAGGAGAAACACATGGCGAGCACCGAAGCGGCACTCAGGACTGAGCAGAGCACGCTGCAGGAGTTGGGACGCCGCCATCTCTGGATGCACTTCACGCGCATGTCGGCCTACGACGACCACGACATCCCGATCATCACCCGGGGTGAGGGCTGCTACGTCTACGACGAGCACGGCAACCGCTACCTCGACGGCCTCTCGGCCCTGTTCTGCGTCAACATCGGCCACGGTCGTGCTGACATCGCCCAGGCCGCCGTCGATCAGGCCAAGGAGCTCGGCTTCTTCACCAACTGGTCTTACGCCCATCCGCGGGCGATCGAGCTCGCCGCTCGGATCGCCGGGCTCGCGCCCGGAGACCTCAACCGCGTGTTCTTCACCAGCGGTGGCAGCGAGGCGGTGGAGTCGGCGCTCAAGCTCTGTCGCCAGTACCACAAGCTCACCGGCCACCCGAACAAGACCAAGGTGATCGCCCGCGACATCGCCTACCACGGCACCAGCCTGGGCGCGCTCTCGGCCACCGGCATCACCAGTCTGCGCGAGCCGTTTGAGCCGCTGACGCCCGGCGGCTGCCACGTGGTCAACACCAACACGTTCCGGATGGCGCACGGGATGGCGCCCTCCGATCTCGCCGAGGCGATCGCCACCCGGATTGAGTTCGAGGGCCCCGACACCGTCTCCGCGGTGATTCTCGAGCCGGTCCAGAACGCCGGCGGCTGCTTCGTGCCGCCCGAGGGCTACTTCCAGCGCGTGCGCGAGATCTGCGACGAGTACAACGTGATCATGATCTCCGACGAGGTCATCTGCGCCTGGGGCCGGCTGGGCGAGTGGTTCGGTGCTCAGCGCTATGACTACCAGCCCGACATCATCACCACCGCCAAGGGTCTGACCAGCGCATACGCTGCGATGGGGGCCGTGATCGCCTCCGATCGCATCGCCGAGCCCTTCATGAAGGGAACCGAGAGCTTCATCCACGGATTCACGTTTGCCGGACACCCGATGGCGTCGGCGATCGCGCTCGCCAACATCGACGCCATGGAGCGCGAGGGCGTGATCGAGAACGTCCGTCAGAACGAAGGCGCGTTCCGGGACATGCTCGAGTCACTGCGTGACATTCCGATCGTCGGTGACGTGCGAGGCGCGGGGTACTTCAACGCGATCGAGCTCGTCAAGGACCAGGACACCGCTGAGCAATTCTCCGACGAAGAGTCAGAGACTCTCCTGCGCGGCTATCTGTCCGGCGAGCTCTACCGCCGCGGCCTCATTTGCCGCGCCGACGACCGTGGTGACCCGGTGATCCAGCTCTCCCCGCCGCTGATCGCCGGTCCACAGCAGTTCGAAGAGATCGAGGCTGTGCTCCGGCCCGTTCTCACCGCGGCCGGCGAGCGACGCTCCTAATCAGAGTCAGTCAGCCTGCGCACCGGGAACCGGAGCCGCATGCTCACCGTTCGTGAACTGCTGACCGGTCTCGACGTCCGCCTGCACTGCGGCGAGGCGACGGTAGACCTCCCGGTGCGCTGGGTGCACATCTCCGAGCTGCTTGACCCCACCCCGTGGCTGTCGGGGGGCGAGCTGCTGCTCAGCACCGGCATGCTGCTCAAGACGCCCGACGAGCAGCGCGAGTTCGTGGTGCGGCTGGCCGATCATCAGCTCGCCGGTCTCGGATTCGGGACCGGCTTCAGCCATCCCGAGATCCCGCCGGCCCTGCTCGAGGCCGCCGCCGAGCGTGACTTCCCGGTGTTCGAGGTCCCGTACGAGCTGCCATTCATCGCTGTCACCGAGGCGGCGTTCACCAAGCTCGTCAACGAGCAGTACGCGGTGCTGCGGCGCGCGATCGCCGCCCACGAGCGACTCGAGCGGATCGTGCTCTCCGAGCGAGGGCTCGAGGCCCTGGCCGGGACGCTCTCAACCCTGACCGGCGCGGCGGTCCTGGTCTTCGACGCGCGCGGCGAGCCCCTCGTGCAGCGCGCCTTCCGGCGCGCGATCGAGCCCGAGACGGTTGGTGCCCTCCGCGAGGAGCTCAGTGAGCGCACGCGCCGGGGCGAGGCCCGAGCATTCCTGCCGCCACTGGGGGAGCAGACCGAGCGCGCCCTGGCTCTGCCCGTCGCCGCCGACGGGGGTCCGGGCGGCGCCCGCAACGGTGCCGAGCGTAGGCCGGAGGCGTGGCTGGTCGCGATCAAAGACTCAGGGCCGCTGTCGGATTTCGACCGGCTCACCCTCCATCAAGCGGTGACCATCGTCGCGCTGGAGCTGCTTCGGGGCCGCGTCGCCGGCGATACCGAGCGCCGGCTGGCCGGCGATGTCCTCGCGGCGATCGTCGAGGGCGACCTCAGTGGGGTCGAGCTCGCTCGCCGTCTCGAGCCGTTTGGCCTGGCCGAACAGGTGGCCGCGCTCGTCGTGCAGCGTCCCGCCGGTGGCCGCGGGCCCGCCCACCCGGTCGAGGACGCTCTCTCCACCGCGCTCCGAGAGGAGGCGTCTCCCGGGCTGGTCGCCTCCAGCGGTCCCTTCACCTGCGCGCTGGTGGCCGGCGGCGCCGAGGAGCAAGTATTCGCGCTGGCGCAGCGGGTCTCACAGCGTCTTCGCGGCGGGCTCGGGGACGGCCTGCGCGTCGGCGTTGGGCGCCCGGTGGCCGGCGCGGATGCTCGCCGAAGCTTTCACGAGGGGCGCTGCGCCGTGGAAGCGCTCGCGCTCGGGGTTAGCCACGGCAGCCATAACGGCCACGGCAACGGCAACGGCAACGGCGACGGCCATCCGATGGCGGCGGTTGCCACCTACAAAGATCTCGGCTCGTTCCAGCTGCTGCTCTCGCTCCAGGATGACGAGGCGCTCAAACTGTTCTGTGACTCGATCCTTGGCCCGATTGAGGCCGGCGAAGGACACTACGGAGGTGAACTGATGCGGTCGCTGGAAGCGTTCATAGAGGAGAACGGTCAGTGGGAGCGCGCCGCCCGGCGCCTCTACTGCCATCGCCATACGTTGCGGTATCGGATCAAGCGCGTAGAGGAGCTGACCGGGCGCAATCTCGGCTCCGCTCGTGACCGGATCGAGTTCTGGCTGGCCCTGCGCGGCCGGGAGCTGGTGGGATGAAGGTCGGCGTCCCCACCGAGGTCAAGAAGGACGAGTACCGGGTCGCGCTCACGCCGGCCGGGGTCCGCGAGCTGGTCGACGCGGGCCACGAGGTCTGCGTCCAGAGCGGAGCCGGGCTCGGATCCTCAATCTCCGACCAGGATTACGCCGCGCAGGGAGCGGCGATCCTCCCCGACGCTGATGCCGTCTTCGGCGAGGCGACCCTGATCGTCAAGGTCAAGGAGCCCCAGCCCGAGGAGGTGGCCCGCCTGGCCCCTCGGCACACCCTCTTCACCTACCTCCACCTCGCCGCGGACGAGGCGCTGACCCGCGGTCTGATGTCGTCCGGAGCGACCTGCATCGCCTACGAGACCGTCGAGGACGACCGCGGCCGATTGCCGCTGCTGGCCCCGATGTCTGAGGTGGCGGGCAAGATCGCGACCCAGGCCGGCGCCTTCATGCTCGAGAAGCCGCTCGGCGGACGGGGCATCCTGCTCGGCGGGGTCCCCGGCGTGGCCGCGGCCAACGTGATCGTCATCGGCGGTGGCGTGGTCGGGATGCATGCGGCTTTCATCGCCCTGGGCATGGAGGCGACGGTGTACGTGTTCGATCGCAACATCGATCGGCTCCGCGAGCTCGACATCGCTTTCGGCGGCCGGGCCGACACTTGCTTTGCCACCACGCTCTCGATCGAGGAACGCCTGCCCGACGCCGACCTCGTGATCGGGGCGGTTCTCGTCCACGGGGCCCGCGCGCCGCATGTCGTCACGCGCGAGCAGCTCGGGGTCATGAAGCGCCAGGCCGTTCTGGTCGACGTCTCGATTGATCAGGGTGGCTGCTTTGAGACCTCGCGGCCGACGACTCACTCCGATCCCACCTATGAGGTTGACGGGATCACCCACTACTGCGTCACCAACATGCCGGGTGCAGTGCCGATCACGTCCACCTACGCGCTCACCAACGCGACCATGCCCTACGTGGTGCACCTGGCCAGCGCCGGCGTGCACCGGGCCATGGCCGAGAGTCCGGGCCTCAAGCTCGGGGTCAATGTGGCCGGCGGGGAGGTCACCTACAAGCCCGTGGCGGACGGGGTCGGCGTCCCGCACGCCGACGTCGATGAGGTGCTGGCGGGGGTGCCGGCCTGAGCCTGGGCCTCGCCCGCGCCCCTGCTACGCTCTGCCACCGCATGCCGACCACCAGCCAACTGATCCGCAAAGGCCGCACCGCGCCTAAGAAGAAGCTCGCCACGCCGGGCCTGAAATCGGGCAAGGGCCGCAAGAAGAAGGTCGCCGCGCCCCAGCGTCGCGGCGTCTGTACCCGCGTGTACACCACCA
Organism: Solirubrobacteraceae bacterium; assembly: GCA_050696855.1. Lineage (GTDB taxonomy): Bacteria > Actinomycetota > Thermoleophilia > Solirubrobacterales > Solirubrobacteraceae > Palsa-465. Next base: position 9,135 of record JBOGYN010000119.1, read on the forward strand.
CGCCCAAGAAGCCGAACTCGGCTCTGCGCAAGGTGGCTCGCGTGCGGCTCACCAACGGCATGGAGGTCGGTGCCTACATCCCCGGTGAGGGCCACAACCTCCAGGAGCACTCCGTTGTGCTCGTTCGCGGCGGTCGCGTCAAGGATCTTCCTGGCTTTCGTTACAAGGTCATTCGCGGCACGCTCGACGCCGCCGGGGTCAGTGACCGCAAGAAGGCCCGTTCGCAGTACGGCGTGAAGGCGAAGTAGTTGCCCCGTCGCGCCGCCGCCCAGATCCGGCCGGTCGAGCCGGATCCTGTCTATCGCAACCGGCTTGTCCAGCAGGTCATCAACAAGGTGATGCTCGACGGCAAGAAGTCCACGGCGGAGAAGATCGTGTACGACGCGCTCGCCATTCTCGAGGAGCGCACCGGCAAGAATGCCGTCGAGCAGCTCGAGGCGGGCGTGAAGGCGCTCACTCCGGTGCTCGAGGTTCGTTCCCGTCGGGTCGGCGGCGCCACCTACCAGGTGCCCGTTGAGGTACCCGCTCGCCGCGCGCGGACATTGGCCGTCCGCTGGCTCGTCTCCTTCGCCCGGGACCGGCGCGAGAAGCCGATGTCCCAGCGCCTCGCCAACGAGCTGCTCGATGCTCAGCAGCAGCAAGGCAACGCGTACAAGCGCAAGGACGACATCTACCGCATGGCGCAGGCCAACAAGGCCTTCGCTCACTACCGCTGGTAGTCACTCCGGGCGCGCCTCGGGCGCCGGACGTTCAGCACGCCTTCTGGGCCGCGTCGTCACCGACCGGGGGGCTCTCGCGGGGGGGGACATCCAGTCCGGATCGGGATAAGTGCCGCTCGCGGACAGAGAAACGCGAGGGCTGCCCACCGCACGGGACCGGGGGCTGCAGTGGGACAACCCTCGCGTTGATTAAATGTAACGCCCGGGTTGTTGGTAAACCGTATAAGGAGAAAATTAGTCAGCACACGGACCGAGTGCCCGAACCTCCACTACCGACTAATCTCGGGGGCGAAGCGCGCGATGCCGGGCCGGCGTGGTGAGCAGCAATCCGGCGCCCGCGCAGATGAGCAGGATCACGGCCCCGAGCGTCTCGAGATAAAAGCCAACCTCCGGGCTCGAGCTGGCGAGCGCGTATCGCGCGGACGGGCCGATGATCAAACCACTGGCTTGGGCGTCGGGCAGGTCGCCGACCAGGGCGATGAGTAACGCCGCCAGGCCGAGCACGCCGATGGCGAGCAGGGCGAGCGGATTGTGCGCCCGCCGCGCGACCACGCTCAGGGCCGCCGCCAGTAGAGCGATCGGGATCAGTGCGAAGGAATTGTGCGAGCCGGTCTGGACGGTCTTGACGGCCACCGCGCTCAGGCCCGACTGGACGCTGAGCAGAGGAGTGAACTCAGCGATCGCGAGCAGCGCAGCACCGGCCAGACCGCCCACCAGCACGCCGGCCGCGACGGTGCCCGAAAGCCCCGCGGGGCCGCCGCTGGGAGCACCCAAAGCGCCTCCGGAGGCCTCGTCACCTCTGCTATATTCGGTCTCCGCCTCGGGTCGGGTCACGTCCAACTGTGCTCGCTCCCGGGCGCACTGCACCCACGTGATGGAGATTTCGACCAACTAGACACTTGCCCGTCGCGAACCCCTGCGTCGTGATCGGGCCCACTGGGCCCTTTTTCATGACCGCAGACGGCGTCCCCCGCCCGCCCGCGCAACCGCTCAAGACAAACCTGACTCATGCCACGCACTTTCACTCTCGACAAAACTCGCAACATCGGGATCATGGCCCACATCGACGCCGGTAAGACGACGACGACTGAGCGCATCCTCTATTACACAGGTCGCACCTACAAGATGGGGGAGGTTCATGAGGGCGCGGCCGTCATGGACTGGATGGAGCAGGAGCAGGAGCGCGGGATCACGATCACCTCCGCGGCCACGACCTGCGAGTGGAACGGGCACCGCATCAACATCATCGACACGCCGGGACACGTCGACTTCACTGTCGAGGTCGAACGCTCGCTGCGCGTGCTCGACGGCGCGATCGCCCTCTTTGACTCGGTGGCCGGCGTCGAGCCGCAGTCTGAGACCGTCTGGCGTCAGGCCGACAAGTACCGCGTTCCGCGGATTGCCTACATCAACAAGATGGATCGCATCGGGGCCGACTTCGACCGCGGCGTCCAGACGATGATCGATCGCCTAGCGGCGAACCCGGTTCCGATCCAGCTCCCGATCGGCGCCGAGGGCGACTTCCGAGGCCTCGTCGATCTGGTCGAGAACGTGGCCATTCTCTACCAGGACGAGCTGGGCAAGAACCAGGAGGTCGGCGAGATCCCGGCCGAGTTCGCCGAGGCGGCAGCCGCCGCCCGCGAGCACCTGCTCGAAGCGGTCTCCCAATACGACGACGAGCTGCTCGAGTTGATCCTCGAGGAGCAGGAGATTCCCGTGCCGGTTCTCAAGGAGGCGATCCGCGCGGCCACGCTTTCGGCTCAGCTGACGCCGGTCCTGTGTGGCTCGAGCTTCAAGAACAAGGGCGTCCAGCCCCTGCTCGACGCGGTCCTCGACTACCTGCCGAGCCCGCTCGAAGTGCCGCCGGTCGAGGGCCTGGAGCCTGAGAGAGGCTCTGACAACGGTGGCGTCCCCGCCACTCGCCACGCTGCGGACGACGAGCCGTTCGCCGCCCTTGCCTTCAAGATCATGGCCGACCCGTACGTCGGCAAACTCACCTACTTCCGCGTCTACTCCGGCACGCTCGCCGCCGGCTCGCGCGTGCTCAACGTGAGCACGGGACGGACCGAGCGCATCGGTCGCATCCTGATGATGCACGCCAACGAGCGCGAGGAGCTCCAAGAGGTCTATGCGGGTGACATCGCCGCCGCGGTCGGCATCAAGCAGGTGGTGACCGGCGACACGCTGGCCGCCCCCGACAAGCCGATCAAGCTCGAGATGATCACCTTCCCCGAGCCGGTGATCAAGGTCGCGATCGAGCCCAAGACCAAAGCCGACCAGGAGAAGATGTCGGTGGCGCTCGGCCGGCTGGCGGAGGAGGACCCGACCTTCCGGGTTCAGACCAACGAGGACACCGGGCAGACCGAGATCTCCGGCATGGGCGAGTTGCACCTCGAGATCCTGGTCGACCGGATGATGAGGGAATTCAAGGTTGACGCCAACGTCGGGCGCCCGCAGGTCTCCTACCGCGAGACGATCCGCGGCACCGCCGAGAAGGTCGAAGGCCGGTTGGTGCGCCAGACCGGCGGTTCGGGTCAGTACGGCATCGTCTACATCAACGTCGAGCCCGCGCCCGGCGAGGGCTTTGACTTCATCAACAAGGTCAAGGGCGGCTCGGTGCCGACCGAGTTCATCCCGGCCGTCGAGAAGGGTGTCGAGGACGCGATGGCCAACGGCCCGCGGGCCGGCTATCCGCTCGTCGATGTCCGGGTGACCCTGACCGACGGCAAGTACCACGACACCGATTCCTCTGAGATCGCCTTCCGGGTCGCCGGATCGCTGGCGCTCAAGGCGGCCGTGCAACGGGCCAAGCCTGTCCTGCTCGAGCCGGTGTTCGCGGTCGAGGTGGTCACGCCCGAGGAGTTCATGGGCGACGTGATCGGCGACCTCAGCCGCCGCCGGGGCCAGATCAACGGCATGGAGCAGCGCGGCAACGCGCAGGTGGTAACCGGCCACGTTCCGCTGGCCGAGATGTTCGGCTACGCCACCGACCTGCGCTCCAACACCCAGGGCCGGGCCACGTACACGATGCAGTTCGATCGCTACGAAGAAGTGCCGGCCAACATCGCCGAGAAGGTGATTGGCGGCGAGCAGGAAGCTGCCTAGCGCGCCAAATCCCGCCGCCCGCAGCACGTAGCAGCCTCGACCAAGGCCGCCAGACCGCGGTCGCGGACGGAAAACTAATACCCTGTATAGGTTCGTGACCACGGGCTTCGCCCGCGGTGCCAGACGAACGAAACACCGAAAGCAGAAGGAGCGACACCAAAGTGGCGAAGGCCAAGTTCGAGCGCGACAAGCCCCATGTTAACGTCGGCACCATCGGTCACATCGACCATGGCAAGACGACGCTGACCGCGGCCATCACCAAGGTGCTCCATGACAAGTTCGGCGACGGCACTGAGGTGCGGTCGTTTGACTCGATCGACAACGCTCCCGAGGAGAAGGCTCGCGGCATCACGATCGCGACCTCCCACGTCGAGTACGAGACCGCCAACCGGCACTACGCCCACGTGGACTGTCCCGGTCACGCGGACTACGTCAAGAACATGATCACCGGCGCCGCCCAGATGGACGGCGCGATCCTGGTCGTCTCGGCGGCGGACGGCGCGATGCCCCAGACGCGTGAGCACATCCTGCTCGCCCGTCAGGTCGGCGTGCCCTACATCGTCGTCTTTCTCAACAAAGCTGACATGGTCGACGACCCCGAGCTCCTCGAGCTCGTCGAGGTCGAAATCCGTGACCTCCTCTCCGAGTACGAGTTCCCCGGGGATGACATCCCCTTCGTGATCGGTTCGGCGCTCAAGGCGCTCGAGGGCGATGAGGAGTACGAGGCCAAGATCCTCGAACTCGCCGAAGCCCTCGACACCTACATCCCCGAGCCCGTCCGTGACCTGGACAAGCCGTTCCTGATGCCGGTCGAGGACGTGTTTTCGATCACTGGCCGCGGTACCGTGGCCACGGGCCGGATCGAGCAGGGGATCATCAAGACGGGCGAGACGGTCGAGATCGTGGGCATCAAGGACACCACGACGACGGTCGTAACGGGCGTCGAGATGTTCAAGAAGATCCTCGACGAGGGCCGCGCCGGCGACAACGTCGGCTGCCTGCTGCGAGGCACCAAGCGGGAGGAGATCGAGCGCGGCCAGGTGCTGTGCAAGCCGGGCTCGATCACGCCGCACACCAAGTTCAAGGCCGAGGTCTACGTCCTCAAGAAGGAGGAGGGCGGCCGTCACACGCCGTTCTTCACGGGCTACCGGCCGCAGTTCTACTTCCGTACGACCGACGTCACCGGCGTAGCCAACCTGCCCGAGGGCACGGAGATGGTGATGCCGGGCGACAACGTCCAGATGGAGATCGAGCTGATCCAGCCGATCGCCATGGATCAGGGTCTGCGGTTCGCGATCCGGGAGGGCGGCCGCACGGTCGGCTCCGGGGTGGTAACCGAAGTCATTCAGTAGTAGGC
>JBOGYN010000120.1:0-15240 GCA_050696855.1 Solirubrobacteraceae bacterium
GTTCGGGGATGATGATCGGTGTTGCGCCCTGCTGGGCGATCTGATCGAGGCGTTCGAGTACCTCGGTTTTGAAGCCGTCCAGATCGGCCTGGGTGGCGTATGCCTGCTCGGCTGCGGCGCCGGCCGCGACGGCCGACTCCTCGGCGGCGTTCTCAGCGTTGTTGACCATCGAAACGGCCTCCTGGGCTGCGCTGATGGCGGCGATTTCCGCCATGATCTCGGGGTGGTCGTGGGGGTGGTCGTGGGGATGCTCGTGGGCCCCGACCTTTGCGGCGTCGATGACCTGGAACGGCTCTTCGGACATGATCACTCCTGCTTGGTGCGGCGGTACGGGTTGTAGGGGAGCTGGTGCTCGCGGCCTTTGTAGAGCGCGGCGATGTAGGCCCGGGCCTTTCGCTTGTCGATGGCGTTGAACCGGACCATATAGCCTCCGGTTGCGCCCGCAACTACCTCGGCTTTCATGCTGTAGCCGAGTCGTTTAGCGCACCGGTAGAGGCTGCGTTTGATTTCCATGGCCCTGTCGTGGTCGGCGCACGGCCCGTAGAAGAACTCCTTGTAGTGCCCGGTCTCGGGATGCATGCCACCTCCGACAGAGGCCATCACCAGATGGTCAGTCAAAGGTTGCAGCCGGGGGCGTAGTGGTGCGCCTGGTCCTCGTGTCATTTCTCGGTCCCTTCCGTTCTGGTAAGAGCCGTTCGAACAAGCGTACGATGAATGCGTGATTGGGTTGAAGGACACCAAGGCCGTCATTCGAGACGCCGGCCGGGACGTGAGCCGGTCGGTTCAGACCGGGATCGTGGTCGGGGTGGTCGCGTTGGTGGTCGCCGTGCTCGCCCTGGCCCTGGCCGTACTGCGCTGAGGAGTATCTGAGATGGAATTCAAGGTGACGCGGGCTCTGCTCGAGGGCATCGCCTACTCGATCGGGTGTTTCATCGGCTTGGAGGCCTTCGCCGCGTGGAAGAGGCGCGGTGGCAGCGACGCGGACCAGCCGGCTGCGAGGTTCTCGGCGGATCGGTCCGGGACGGTCCGGGACGATGCGGAACAGTTCGGGCCGGTCCGGAGCGGCCGCCGGCACGCGAAGGCCACCGAAGAGGAGAAGGCCAGTGCCTGAGGGCCTGATGACCGCCGAGGGTGAGGCCGTCGCCGGCGTCGAGCCGGTGGGTGAGGCCGATTTCGCGGAGATGATGGTGGGTCAGCGGTCTGCGGCGGCCGCCCAGGCCGAGGTGGGGGCGCCCCCGAAGGCCGAGCCGTTCGACGCGGACGCCCCGTACGGCTACAAACTCGACGGGACGCCGAAGAAAACACCGGGCGGCCGCAAGCCGAAGGCGCGGATCGACCCGCCGAAGACCGAAACGCCAAGTTCGGCGGCCGCCGCGCCGGCGAAGCGGGACTACACCCGGGACCTGATCGAGGCGACGGACGGGTTGTGGTTCCTGCTGGCCATGGTCCCCCCGACGCAGGCGCAGGCTGCGGTGTTCCGTGGCCACCAGGCCGGCCTGGTCAAGGGCTTCAACATCGGTGCCCAGCACAACGACTACATCCGCCAGGGCGTGGAGTACGCGTGCGGTGACGGACCATGGATGATCATGGTCGCGGCGGCGCTGGCACCGTTCGTGATGCAGTCGATCGCGTTGTGGACCAAGCCGAAGGCCACCACCGAGTCCGGGGCGCTGGTCCGTGACGAGCTCGCGGCCGCGACGAACCGGCGGCTGGCGGAGTTGACCGCCGAGAGCCAGGCTGCGTTCGCTGAGGCCGCGGGCATGGCCAGCGAGGCCGCGTGAACGGTGGTCACCTGGATTTCGCGTGAGCAGTTCATCGCGGAGCACTGGACGTATGAGCCGGGCGAGCACGTGTCGTTCATCGAGCCGACCCAGCAGGGCAAAACGCACTTCTGCTACCAGCTCCTGGACGCCACGATGCGGCGGTGGCCGCACCTGCAGACGGTGACGTTGATGCCCAAGGAACATGACCCGGCTACCGAGAAGTGGGTCGAGCGGCTGCCACTCGAGCAGATCACGGACTGGCCGCCGCCGTTCAACTGGCGGCGCAAGGAGATCCGGGGCTACGCGCTCTGGCCGCCGCATCTGCGGGGCGTGACCAAGGACGTCGACCGTGCGCACCTGGCCGCGATCTTCCGGCGGTCGATGAACGACCAGTTCCTCCGGGGCGACTCGATCACGGTGGCCGACGACGGCTACATCCACGCGGTGATCTTGGGTCTGAACATGGACATGGAGGAGTTCTGGACGGCCGGCTCCGGTGGCGGCGCGGCCGCCTGGACCACGCTGCAGAAGCCGTCGGGGACGGTCGGCGGCGGGTCGGTGTCGTCGTTCGTGTTCAACTCGAGCAGCCACCTGTTCCTGGGCCATGACCCGGTCGACACGAATCTCCGGCGGTTCGGGGAAATCGGCGGTGTTGATCCGAAACTCGTTATGCACGTCGTACGGAACCTGAAAATGCACCGGGTTTCGACACCGACGGGAATGAAAAACGTTTCAGAGAAACTCTACATTTCCAAAGCAGGCCCGTACATGTGCATTGTGGGTATCTGACCAGGTCAGACCGGCGACAAAGGGTTGCGTGGCGGCTATCATGCGGGTATAGGGCCGCACCCTGTCATTGGGGCGGCACCTTATGAATGGAGTCGCCTTTCATGGAGCATGACTTTGATTGCCGCCGCGTCACCCATTCGGATGCTGCGAAGCGTTGCAGTGATGCGGTGAACCTGCATCTGGCCGCGATCGGTTTCGACGCGGTGAAGAAGTGGGTCGCTGTCCGGCTCAGCGACGGGTCGAGCGACAACACGCTGTATGACACCCAGGCCGACGCGGCCCGTCACCACGGCAACGACCGGGACCGGTGGTGTTTCATTCCGGTCCGCCCGGGCGGCATCAACGTCTGTCAGGCCGAAAGCGTGATGGCCACCAACCGGCGGCTCTACAAGGCCGGCTTCCAGCTCGGCGACCCCAGCGGGCGGGTGCCGATCCCGCGGTTGACCCGGACAGACCAGGCGCGACAACTGCGCGCACTGCGGTAAGGAGCATCCCCTCATGGCCACAGGTACAGCCGTCCAGAACAAGCCCGCGGGCAACGCCCCGCCGCCGCCTCCGCCGCAGCCCTGGCGGGTCGGGGTGTTCGATCAGGAGACCAACGACTACGACCAAACGGTCACCATGTCCGCCGCGTCATCCACCAACTTCCCGATCTACACCGTGTCGCCCAACGGGTGGCTGCGGGGGCTGTGGTTCCTGTTCGAGTGCGTCACCGCGGCGAACGCCGCGACGGTGGCGTTCAAGGCGGACGCGCCGTTCTCCAGCATCCTGAAGGTCACCTTCAAGGACGTGGGCGGCCGGGAGATCTTCGGGCCGCTCGGCGGCTACGACTGGGAAAACATCATGAAGTTCGGGGGATATTTCGAGGTGGGCGACCCCCGCTCGGATGTGGTGTTCTCGGTCACCTCGGGTGCCGGCGGCACCGGCGGATCCTTCACGATGATCATGTATCTGCCGCTCGAGCTCGTCGACCGGGACGGCCTGGGCGACATCGAGAACAAGTCCGGGTCCACCGTCTACAAGGTGGAGACCGTCCTGGACGTCTCCGGGAACGTGTACTCGACCGCGCCGACCACGCTCGGCACGGTGAGGCTGCGGATCGTGGAGGACGGCTACACCGAGCCGCTGGCCGCCGACTCCAACGGCCGGCCGCTCGCCCAGGCCCCGCCGGCCGCGGGCACCCTGCAGTACTGGGTCAGTGAGAACGGCCCGGTTCCGGTCGGTGCCGCGCAATACCTGGTCCAGAACGGCCTGGGTTACTCGATCCGGAACCTGTTCTTCAAGCTGCTCGACTCGGCGCTCAGCCGGTCGCAGGGCGACGCGGACTGGCCGGACCCGGTCACGCTCGCGCTGGGCAAGGTTCAGCTGTTCCAGCGGTACCAGAAGGTGTGGAAGTCCCGCCAGGCCAAGGCCTACGGGCTCACCAGCACCACCGCGGACACCTCGCTGGGCCTGGAGAACGGCGTGTACCCGATCTGGTGGACGCGGGACTTCGGTCTCAAGCCCGGCGCCGAGCTCCGCCAGGAATACCTGGTCACCAAGCCCGGCAACGTCCTGAAATGGTCCGGGACGGTCGGCGGATCGGGCGCGCACACGCTGTTCGCGCTGGTCAACTACGTCATCCCGCCCGGCAACGACGCGGCCAAGCTCCGCGCGACCCGATAGGAGAAACCCTCATGCAGACCAAGCACCTGATGATGGTGGCGGTGTTCCTGGCCGGGGTGATCCTCGCCGGCAAGGTCAAGTCGCTGCCCGTGCTGAACAAGCTTTCGAGCATCTAGGCGGCGCGCGGTGGCGAGATCGACCGGAATCATGCTCGTCGTCGGTGGCATCACCATGGCGAACGAGATCGTTTTCCAGCCCCTCGCCACCGGCAAAGCCTCCCTCGCCACCGATCTCGCGGCCGCGTGGCGGATCCCGATCGCGACGCTCGTGGCCGCGGCCGCGCTCGGCGGCCTGGAGCAGATCTCGCCCCGGCTCGCGGTCGGCCTGGCCTACATCAGCCTGATCACCGTGCTGTTCGCCAGGTTGGGATCGGCGCCGGCACCCGTAGAGAACCTGGCCACCGTGCTCGGAGGAAAGAAATGAAGATCGCTCAGACCCTGGCCGCCGGTTTCGTGGCGATCGGCATGGCCACCGCCCTGTTCCTGCCCGGACGCCAGACCGCCCCCGTCATCAAGGCGACCGGCAACGCCGTCCAAGGCGTGTTCAAGACCACCATCACGGGGAAGTGATGGCGACCCCGCTGGCCGGGCTGACCGGCCTGTACGGGCCCACCGACAATCAGCCGCACGGCGGCACCGTCCGGGACCCCAGCGAGTTCGGTGTGCCCGTCGACGCCCGCCACGCGTCCACCGACCGCTACACCGACGAGCACGCCTACGCGTTCGGGGTCTACGGCCAGCAGGTCGACGCCCAGCCATGGGAGTTCTCCACCTCCGACTCCGGCTACGTGTGGGACAAGACACCGGTCAGCCACGCGGCGCCGTTCCCTCGAGGCGCCGAACAGGACCTGTCGCTGGTGGGGGAGCAGTCCGCGCAGCTGCACGGCCTCGAACTCGGCGCGTCGACCAGGCGGGCGTCGGCGCCGACCCCGAATCCGTTCCACATCACGGCCGGCCGGTACGACTCACCCAACGAGACGGTGCTCGCGCCGACCCCGGGGCAGCTGCACAACGGCAAGGACACCGTGCAGGGCTCCGGGCTCCCCAACGGCTTCGGGATGGACCACGGCCGGCAGTTCCGCCGCACCCAGACCGACCGGATGCCATTCGACATCACCGGTGTCGCCGGCGGCGGCGACCGGCCGTTCTACGGCAAACACCCGGTGTGGAACAACCGGTACGACGTCGATTCCTGGTACGGCGCCCAGGGCGACACGAGCGAGGGCATGAGCCTGGGAGAGACCCCCACCGGTTACCCCACCCCCTACGTGCAGCCCCCGGACCCGACCATCTCCCCCCAGGTCGGCTACACGCTCGAGGCGCCGATGGTAGGCGACGAATGGGTGCAATATGAGTGACATCAAGCTCCCCGGCGTCGGCCCGGTCAAGAAGCCCTACCTGATCGCCGGTGTCGCCGTGTTCGCCGGGATCATCGGGTACGCGTATTTCAAACGGTCCCGCGCCAACGCGGCGGCCGCGGCGGACACCTCGTCCACCACCACCTCCACCGCGGCGGCGACCGACCCGTCGCAGAGTATCGACCCGTCGACGGGCCTGACCTACGCCGAAGAGGCAGCCGGCAGCTCGACCGGGTACGGGCAGCCGGGCTACGGCGGGTTCTCCTCCGAGCCCTACTCCCCGTACGGGTACGACATCTACGGCAACCCGATCCCCGCCCCCACCGGCGCCGGGTCCGGGGGTGCGCTCACCACCAACGACGAGTGGGCCAGCCAAGCCGAAACCGATCTCGGCAACGCCAACATCACCCTCGCTGTCAGTTCGCTGGCGATCGGGCGGGTGCTGGCCGGCCTCACCGTCACCAGCGCGCAACGCGACATCTTCATGCAAGGCGTCGGTCTGCTCGGCGAGCCCCCGCAGGGCTACCCCAAGCCGATCAAACTGTCCGACACCGGCACTACGCCGCCACCGCCGGCCGCCACGAACACCAACATCAAGAACCGCACGTTCGTGAAGGTCACCAAGGCCACCACGTGGAACGACGAGGCCCGCGCCTACAACACCTTCAGCGGGAACGGCGCCGCGCTGCACGCCTACAACCTGCTGCCCGGCAAGCACGCCCCCACCTCCTACGCGTCGATTTCGAAGGACTACCCCAACATCCCGAAAAACCCGGCCTTCACGATCGCGATCCCAGAATCCGGCAAGAAAATCACGCTGCCCGGCGTCGGCACCGTCACCTCCTAGGAGCGAGCAATCATGGGACTTCTGAAGCCCGAGGGCAGCCTGACTCTCGGTGTGGCCACCGCGGGCCTGGTCTACGGCGTCTACGCCATCAGCGTGCCGAACACCGCCCAGATGCACGCCACCCAGCCCAACGACATCAACATCGAAGCCGGCCGGAAAAAGGCCGCGTGGACGAGCGCGGCGGTGGTGGCCGCGGTGTCACTGATGGCCCGCGACAAGACGATCTTCGTGCTCGGCGGGATGATCCTGATCGCGCTCGACTGGCACGCCCGGCACGCCAACGCGGTGTCACCCGACACCGGACAGCTCGTGGACACCAACGGGTACGTGCCCGCGCAGACATCGGTGCCGATGACCGACCAGGCCCCCGCATACGGGACCGAGTAGGTCGATGGCCGGCAGTGGCGGCAGTGTCGGAGCGGTCGCGGTGGGAACCGTCGCGGCTGGTTCCGTGCTGGTCTGGTCCGGCCTGAAAGGCGCCAGCATCCTCGCCACCCTGCAGAGCGTGATCCAGGGCAAGAAGCCCAGCGGCGCGAACGTGCACAGCGTCGCAACACCGGCCACGACGGCCACGGCACCGGGTGCGACCACCGAAACGCCGGGCCCGGGCGGCACCGCGACCGTCGACGGGGTGGTCGTCGCCGGCTGGTTCGCGCCGCTCATCGCCTACGCCAAAGCCCACGGCTGGAGCGGCACCGTCACGTCCGGATACCGATCCGCGGCCGATCAGGCACGGGTCTGCTCGACCGGCGTCCAGCCATGCGCCGCTCCCGGCTCGAGCCACCACCAAGGCCTCGCCTACCCCGACGGGGCCATCGATGTCACCCCGTCCGGCTCGGCGCCGCAGGCCTTCGTCCTCGCCGTCCGCGGATCGGGTCTGCAGGGCGCCTCCGAGATCCAGGCCGCCGGCAGCAAGGACCCCGTACACATCTCCATCCCGGGAAGCCACCGGGCCGGGGAGGGCACGTACTGATGGCCGGGACGAACGTGAACGCGGTCGCGGTCGGCGCGATCGGGGTCGGGCTGATCTTCACCTGGTCCGGGCTGAAAGGCGCGTCGATCCTGGCGACGCTGCAGAGCGTGATTCAGGGGCAGAAGCCGAGCGGCGCGAACACCCACGCCATCACCGTGCCCGCCGCGGCGGCCGCGGCGGCCGCGCCCGGTACGTCGGCGCCGGGCGACAGTTCCGCGCACAACGGCACCGCGGCCCAGAACCAGGCGGTCGCGAAACTGCTCGCCGCGCCCTATGGCTGGTCGACGGGGAGCAACTGGGACTCGCTGGTGAAACTGTGGAACAAGGAGAGCGGCTGGGACGCGCTCGCCTCCAACGGCAACTCCGGCCCCGACTCCGGATCCGCCTACGGCATCCCGCAGTCGCTGCCCGGCTCGAAGATGGCCAGCGCCGGCGCCGACTGGCGGACCAACCCGGCGACCCAGATCAAATGGGGGCTCGGCTACATCAAGTCCCGGTACGGATCCCCCGACGCCGCATGGGCCCACGAGACCGCCAACAACTGGTACTGAGAGGAGGACCCCATGGCCGACCACTTCTACATCGTCTACCCGACCGGGCAGAACGCGGGCAGCACCCTGTATCCGAAGGTCCCGACCTCCGCACACATCATCTCCACCCCGGTCGGCAGCCCAGAAGACAACGCATTGAGGAGCGGCCCGGGCCTGTCTCAGCTGTTCGGGATCCTCGGCACCGGCAAAACCGGGCAATACCAGGGCCTGACGAACTTCGCCGGGCCGTTCGACACCCAGCAGCAAGCTCTGAACTTCCACCCGATCAGCGGAGCACCCGCGTTCGGGGCGATGCTCGGCGCCGGCCTGGCCGGTGTCGTGATAGGTGGCACTGGAAACCCCGGCGCTTCCAACCTGGTCGCGCCCGCCGCCAATGCCGGCGCCGCCGCCGCATCAGGTATCTCCGGGCTGTTCCAAGGCGCCATCTGGTTGCGGGTCGCCGAAGTCGCGCTGGGGATCATCCTGCTCGCGGTCGGCATAGCGAAACTGACCAACGCGGTCCCGATAGCGACCAAGGTCGCGGGAGTGGTGGCCTGACATGTGCAACGGAATGCCCTGCGACGGGGACTGCGACAACCAGATGCTCGAGTACGAAACCGAACACGAGCAGCCCCCCACGATCACCCCGGTCCCGGTCACCCTCGCCGAGCCCGCCGTGACCGTCGAGACGGTGCCCCAGCACGTCACCTGCGTGTCGGTGGCGCTGCCCATCAACACCGTCGCGCAGATTTTGCAACATGATCCGCTTCGGGTCCGCGCGACCATCCTTCCGCGTGCGGCCGGGATCGTGCTGTGCCACAGCTACTCCCAGGCCCAGGACCCGGCGAACCTGGTCGGTACCCCGCCGGCGCCGAACGGCGCCTACGTGCCCGCCACCCCCGTGTCCTTCGACATCAAAGGCACCCAGGCCATGTGGGCAATCGCCCCCGGCGGGGTGGCGACCACCGTCGGATTGATCATCGAGAGAAGGAGCGAGTAGTCATGACCGAGCAGACCCCACAGGACCAGGCGCCCAAGACCGAAGAGCAGGCCCGAGCCGAGTTCAACCGGCTCTACCCGCACCGGCCCCAGCCAGACGCCCCGCAGGACACCCCACCGCAGGACACCCCCACCGACGCGGAGCTCGCGGAGTTCCGCGCCTGGAAGGACGCCGGGACAGCCTCTCAGGCCGATGAGCCGGAACTGCCCACCGATCCCGACCACCCCTACGACCACCCGCACGACGACTGCTACACCCACGTCCTCACCCTCGCCACGGGTGAAGTCGCCGGCGCCACCAGCGCCTGCAGCACCGAGCACTGGTCGCCCGAGCTCGGCCGCAACGTGCCCGTCGTCGGGGTGTTCGCCCGATGACCACCGTGCCGTTGTCGGAGTACGCGTTCACCAAGCTGGACGGGTCCGGCAACGGCACGGTCCGGCTCGGGCCCACCGCGCACGGCGTCGTGTGGAACCCCACCGTGGCCTCCATCAAGGCCACCGGTGCGATCCCGGCCGGCCTGGCCACCTGCACGGTCTACGCCGGGTCCAGCGCGACCGACGACAACTTCGTCGACGCGACCTACGACGTCACCTCCGCCGCGACCGACGCGATCGCCGGGAACGTGCTCCGGCTCGGCGGCTACCTCTACGCTGTGTGGTCCGGTGGCACCCCCGGGGCGACCGCGACGCTCAGCGTCGCCGGCACCAAGGAGATCCCCTGATGCCGTTCAACAACCCGGTCGCGGCCGGCGGCGGCGCGCTGATCCGCTCCTCCATCCACTCACCGAACTACCCGGGGCCGATGTCATGGTCGGTCAACCAGGACGGCTCGGCGAGCTTCTTCGGCGTCACCCTCACGGGTGGTTCCCTGATCGTGGAGACGTCCGGTCAGGGTGTGTTCGTCTACTCCGGCACGCCGGCGCTCGGGAACCTGATCGTGTCCATCGCCTCCGCGGCCGGCGTCGACGCCTACGGCAACGCCTACATCGAGGGCGTGCAGGGCCAGAACGGCGGCGTCGTGTCCGTCACCACCAGCGACGGCCGGTTCATGACCCTCACCTCCACCGCCACCGGCGCCGCCCTGCTGCTGCAGCCCCCCAACGAGGTCGGTCACACCTGGACGCGCGGCATCATCGCGACCGACTACGACGCGCCGACCGAACGCCCGATCATGCAGATCCACAGCCCGTTCGACGCAGCCTCCGGAAACACTCAGCCTCGCGCGATCATCGACATGCGCGGCGACAACAACACCCTCGGCGGCACCCGCATCGACATGATCGTCGACGACCTGATCATCTCCAGCCAGAACGCCGCCATCGGCACCGTGCTGCAACTCGACGGCACGCTGTATGGCACCAACCCGGTCAGCGGCGCCGCCGAGCTCTACCACGCTGTCGGTACCCAGGGCAGCACCTGGGGCACCGGGTGGGGGCCCTCCAGCCCCTACAACCCCGGCTTCCGCCTCAAAGCCGACGGGGACGTGCAACTGCAAGGCGCCGCGTTCAACTCCGCGGCCGCGGTCGGCCAGACCATGTTCACCCTGACCGCCGCCTACTCACCCAGCGTGCCGCGCACGCTGCCCTGCTACGGCCGCACCAACACGGTGCTGTGCTTCATCACCATCAACACCAACGGCACCGTGGTCCTGACCTCGATGAGCGGATCGGCCACCAACCACACCGTCGAGTTCGAGCTGACCTACAGCCTATGAAATCCAGAATCGGCATCAAAGACGTCTATGAGCAGGTCACGCAGCTCTTAGGCAAGGTCACCACAATGCAGGAACAGATGACCCACGCAACCGAGGTCCGCGCTGATCATGAGGCCCGGATTCGGCTACTCGAACGCTGGCGGTACGCGCTTCCCGCCAGTTTCGTCGTGTCCGGCAGCTCCATCGTCGTCGCGATCATCGAGATGTTTCACCGGTAGCGCCATGCGCAGGAAACCCAGGTAATGGGCCTCCGCGGCCGTGATGTCCGCCGGCCCGTCAAGGATCGGGCGCAGCGCGCTTTTCACTATGCATACCCGCATCCACACGTCATCGGCGCTTGAGCTCGGCGGCATATCGAGCATCTCGTATATCTGCGCGAGCATGTCCCGGTGCACGCTCACGAGGCGCCTGCCATTGCGAGCTCGGCGGCCTGCCGCTCACGTGCACTACCGGTCCGGTCGGGCATCTGAGCGGCCGCCAGCACCACCGCACGGGACTTGCGGATATCGGCCAGCCGCACCTGCGTGATCTCTTCGAACACGACTGCTTCGCCGCGTTTCTTTCTCTGCTGCATGGCCTGGCGGGACACACCACAGATCGCGGCTAGCTCGTTCAGGGAGTAATGCGCGGCGGACTGATTGGCGAGATAGATCGCGCCGTTGATCCGGTCGGCCAGGCACTTCTGCAGGTCCGCGGCGAGCGCCAGGCCGGCCGGGTCATTGGCGAGCCGGTACATCAACGCGTCGAACCGGCGCATCAGCATCGCGACGATGTCACTGGTCTCGTAGACACGCACAGGGCGTTCAGGGGCGTCCGTGGCGGCCTGGGTGGGGTCGGGCATGGGATGGTCTCCGTCCGGGATTTTGGGGGCAAGGCAGCCTTGCCCCCCGTGTCAGGCCTGGTCAGTGGGGGGCAAGGCAGGCTTGCCCCCAAACGAACGCGGAGGCGCGGACCTAGGCTCGGGGTCGGCCGCGTAATCGAGAGCCTCTCCGACCCGCTGAGAGCCCACGGTGTAGACGAGCCGGTACAGCGTCACGAGCAGCTTCTCGTGGCTCTGCGCCTCGATCCGCGCGAACGTCGCATCGATGCCGTCAGGCATTGATGGCCTTCTCCGTATGGCGCACGACCGCCACCGTCTCGAAGAACAGCTCCGGTTTTCTCCCCTTGAGATACGCGGCGAAGCAAAGCAGGTCGCTGCACGAGGCATTCTTCAGCCATTCGTAGCATTGAGCATCGTCCATGACGGCGGGAGGCGGCGGGTTGCAGCTGCCGGTACAGCCGAGCCGGCCGCAGAACATGCAGCATCCGGGAGCATCCATTTGGGGGGAACGTCCTTTCAGGATTCGTCGCGCACGACGCGGAGCCGGCGCTTGGGCTGGGCGGCCTTTACGGCGGCGGCCGCGTCCTCATTGAGCAGCTTGGTATAGACCTCGGTCGACGTCACGCTGTCGTGTCCGAGGATGTCCCGGACGGCCAGCAGATTGCCGGTCTCTTCCAACGCGATCGTGGCGAACGAGTGCCGGAATTGGTGGATCGTGGCGTCGATACCGATGCTGCGCAGGTAGTTGCCAGTCAGGTGCGAGATCTGCGCCGGGGTGTTCGGGCCGGGCCTGCCGTCACAGCGCTTGAAGATGTAGCCACGTTTCGGCAATCCGTACTCCTGCAGCACCCGCCAGAACTCGCTGCTCAATGGGAACAGCTTTGGGATGCCCCCCTTGGATCCCTGCGGACTGAGCGCGAGCTGCTGGCGGGTGTCGAGAATGTCCTCTCGGCGCAGATACGCGATGGATTTGCACCGCAGACCTTGGTACCGGGCGCCGACCAGCCAGGGCCATACCCGCCGCGGTGCGAGCTCGATCGCGCGCAAGGCGTCGACCTCGTCGACGGGGCGCGGGATGCCTTTGCGCCGGCGCGGCACCGGGATCTCTTCGGCCGGGTCGTTGGGGATCACGTGCTGTTTGCGGGCCCAGGAGTAGAACCCCCGGACGGCCGACATGTAGGTCCCGACGCTGTTGTCACAGATGGTCAGGGTCTGCCGCCACGCGATCAGGTGGCCCTGTGTCGCGTCCAGCAGCTCGATGCCGTATTCGGCGACGAGCCAGTCGTTCAGGCGGGTGACGTTGCGCCCGTACTCCCCGATGGTGCGCGAGCTCGGGCCGCCGAGGCGGAGCCAGGCCAGCCACGCGGTGACGATTTCTGGACGTCGTTGTCCATCGTGCATTCCCCCAGCCCCTCCGTACGCGCAGTCTCGACGCGGTACGCGGCGGGGATCGCGGTGACCTGGGCAGATCATGCGGCGAGCCTGATCGGCGTGTCAATACATGTCGTCACACAACGTGAGGTCAGGCTGGTAGTCAGCCTGTGGGGGGATGAATAAGTCAGATTAGTGACCCCCACCCTCCGGGTCCCCGAGGGAGAGCTGGACAGCATCGGGAAGGCGAAAAAATCGATCACCTCGATGTCGAGAAGTTCGGCCAGGCGCTCCAGGTCGATCACATCGAACGGTGCTCGCCCGTTGAGCCGTCGCGACAGATACGGCTGACTCCAGCCGAGCTCCTTCGCCGCTCTGCTCGCGCTGATCCGACGACGAGCGAGATTCGCCCGAACCTCAGAAGCAACACGAGCGGCGAGTCCGCCCGGGCGCTGTGATGCGTCCGTGAAATCCATAGCGCCACCGTACCGAACCAATCGCTGGGTGACTAGCCCTGCATATTAAAAGAATCCTAGCCACCCCTTGCGTATCAAGTCGTTGACCGACTAGCTTCGTCGCATGGCAACCACCTACGCGGAACTCGTCGCCGAACGGGTGCGGGCTCAGATGGGGCGGCGCCGCATCAGCCAGCACCAGTTGGCCGACAAGCTCGGCCGCTCTCAGTCATACGTAAGCCGGCGCTGTCGTGGCGTCGATCCCCTGGACGTCGAAGAACTCGAGGCGATCGCCGAAGCACTACAAGTGCCGATCGCCGAACTCATCCCCCTGCCGGAGGCCTCGTGATGGGGCGGGTCTGCTCGGATCCGGAGTGCTTCGTTTGTGACGAAGACGATCTGGAGCTCTTTGAGTCCGAGGGAGACGAATCGTGATGCAGGAGCAGCTGTCCGTGGGTTCTTCGGAGGTCGAGCGGCGGGGGAGGACGTTCGCGGCCTTGTACGCGCAGGGTCGGTCGATCCGGTCTATCGCGGCGGAGACCGGCTGGTGCTACGGCACGGTGCGCCGGATCCTGCTGCTGGCCGGCGTGACACTCCGGAAACCCGGTCGCTGGTGATGGCGGCGCCGTTCCGCCGGCGGTCCACTCAGCCGGCCGCGTGTGCGGACTGCTCGTGTTGTGAGCGTGGCCGGTGCGGGCGGGGGCTGTGTACCGCGGTCCTGTGTGAGTGCTGGTCGGGGTCGCGCCGTCGGCAGGAACCGGTGCTCGCCGGGGTTCCCACGGTGCGGCTCGTCGACGAGCTGCGGCGGAGGAACGGGCTGTGATGCCGTGGATGCCGCATTCGTGGTGCGGCGGATGCGGTGAGGCGCACGCGGACTGCATCTGCGCGGAGATCGAGGCGTACGAACGCGCCGAGCCTGACGAGTCCGAATGAGGCGCCGCGGGTTGACGAAACGTGAGCAGGCCGCGGCGGTGGGAGCGACTTACCGGTTCGCGGATGTGCTGACGCAACGCCTGCGGAACCTCGAGGAGCAGTTCGCTGGTCGGTTCACGTTCCGGCGGATCGATGGCTGGGAGTTCGGCTTCTACGAGCATGCCGACGGTGGCGGGTCGTGGTGGTGGCGTTGTCCGTGTCACGGCATCCAGCGGTTCGGTCACGGGAGTTTCGTGAGCGTGCAGGACGACTGCTATCTGGAGCACGACGCGCGGTTGTCGGAGGACCTGTCCTACGGCAACTGACCAAGACCCGGGTCCCCTCCCCCTGTGGGGGGTGGGGAGGGTGCCCGTTATCAAAAGGGAGAGATATGGATCAGCAACCGCAGCCGGCGCCGCCGGCCCCTGCCCCAACCGTACCGGCCGCCTCCGACAGTGAGCTGTTCTTCCAGTGGCGGTCCGACATGCGCGGCTACGCGGACCGGCTCATTGCGGACGCGCAGATGATGGAGGAGACCGCCACGCAGTCCCGCGCGCGGGCCACGATGTCACGGACGATCGGTGAGGACCTGCACAAGGTCCTCGACACCCTGGAGTTGCCGCGGCGGGTGCCGGACGCCGCGCTGCATGAGGCCTTGGTCGAGTCCCCGCCGAACGTGTTCGAGCGAGTCCATCCGGGTGCGCAGTGATTACCGATGTGCTGGTGCTTGTATCTGGTGCGGCGGGGGGTTTCGTCTCGCGACCTGTGGTGCTACGGACGGTCCGGGCCGCCGTGCAGGGCTGCGTACACGCGTTGCGTGGCCGCGCTCGCCATGCGGGATCGTTCCACCCGCTAGGCCGAGCTCGTGGTCAGCGGGGCGCTCCCTCCTCCTGATGAGCTCCCTCCTCCTGATGAGCTCCCTCGTCGTCGCGGGTCCGATAGCCACGCGGCGGCGGGGGTCGGAGGCGCCCGGTTTCTCCCCCGGGTCCCGGCGCCTCCCGGGTCACCCCCTGGACTGGACGGCAGGGGGTGGCCCATCCAGGTC
>JBOGYN010000121.1:0-2423 GCA_050696855.1 Solirubrobacteraceae bacterium
CCCTCACAGCGGTCACTCGGGATAACCGAATCCCCGGGATTATCCCGCGGCTTGGCCGTGCGGGTGGGCAGGACGACGGTGTTGAAATGGGTGTGGCTACTCTGCGACGAGTCGCCATGACCCGTACAGTCGCTGCTGGTCCTGCTGGATATGCCAGCGCCAGTACTCGTCGAGGTCGCCCGAGAGGTAGACGGCGCGCAGCTTGAGCATGGCTTCGGCACCGCCGGGCACCCATCTCATGCCAGAGCGCTCCATCCTGTCCCTCACCAAACACTTGCAGGCAGCCTCGACAGAACCGCTCCCGATCGGCCATCCGGCTGCAAGGTAGCGGTCGTAGGCCATGTGCGCCCGGTTGGCGTAGAAGTAGTCGGCCGCGCCTCGCACGGCTTTGGCCTTCTCACCCCGGAGCTGATGTTTGGTCGCCATCTGGCGCAGGCCCTTCACGACCTGGCTCACCTGGCCGGAGAGGATCCGAAGGGCTCGCTCCTTGACGAAGGCCTCGGCCTCGGGACTGCCCTCGGGGTGGAACACGTAGGCAGCTGGCCACAGCTTCTCCAGTGCGTGGAACAGATCGAGCACCAAGGTGACGTCCTCGAAGGAGGAACGCACTCGGCGCTGCAGGGCCCGCTCGCCGTCGGTGACGATGACCCAAGGGTGGCGCCGTTTGGGGTCACGCCGGCACATCTCGGCTTTGACATCGGCGATGAAGACATCCTTGGTGGCCTCCAGGCTCGCCCACACCCTCCTGTTCGCCCGAGCCTGGCGGGGATGGTGGGCCCGGGCTTGCCCAGGGGTGGCGAACAGGCTGTCCAGGACCTCCTGGGGGGTCCTTGGCCGGGGGGCCTGGCTGTGGACGGTGCCGACCGTCGCCATGCGCTTCTTGTTCGGTTTCTCGCCCTTCTTGCGCCTCACGACCTTGACCACCGGTGAGGACTTGACCATCGGGATGCCCTTGCCGTCGACCGAGCCCACCAGGACCTCTGCTCTTCCCGGCTTGGCCGCGGCGCGTCCGGCGTAGAAACTGTCGAAGTCGGCGGCCGCCTCGGCCACGATCTGCTCGGCGGCGCGTTTGGGGATCTTGGTCCCGGTCATCTCGCCGAGGAGAACGATCGCCTCGTCGAAGGGCCCGAGGACCGAAGCGCGTACCAGCCGGCGGCAGACCTCGTAGCTGTACATCCGCCCGGGCAGGCCGAGCTCGGTGTCGAGGGGGTGGATGCTCGGGTGCCCCGGAGCGCCGTAGCCGATCCGGGTGAGGCTCACCTCACCGAAGATGGTCAACAGCGTGCGGGTGTGGGAGCGCTTATAGGACAAGCGCAGCGGGCCACTCGGGTCATCGACGACGATCGCCTCGCCGGCCTCGCCACGCCCACGCCCGTCGAGGTGTGCCTGCAGGACACGGCGCAGGAGCTCTCGGCCCTTCGCCTCGGCGGCCCGCTCGATCTCGCCCATAGAGAGGCGGGCGTCGGCCGCCTCGGCCAAGAAGGCCTCCAGGTCCATCAACGCCTCCAGCCCGGCGGTCGGCGTCTCCACCATTGGCGTCCAGTATGCTACTGAGCGATGACCCGGACGCGTCTTTCCGAGGCTGAGGGGGAAGGACGCCTCGAGGCACTACGCGTTGACTACGAGGCCGCCAAGTCTCGGATCGCCGAGGTCGGCTTCACCTGCGAGGGCAGCATGGTCGAGCGCTATACCTCCTGTCACAACCCCAACTGCCGCTGCGCAGATCCGACTCGCCGCCACGGCCCGTACTACCAGCTGAGCTGGAAGCAGGCCGGCAAGACGGTCTCCCGGCTGCTCTCGACCGACGAGGCCGCCATCTACCGGGACTGGATCGCCAACCGCCGGCGCCTCGACGAACTCCTCGACGAGATGCGCGACCTCTCCCGACAGGCCGGCGAGCGCATTCTCGCCGAGCAGGGGCGCCGCTTCCACGGGCCGGCACGTCCCCGTCCCCGGCGTCGTCCCGCCAGCTGACGGGCGCTCCTGGGCGCTCGAAACCCCGGGATATCAGCCCGACATCTCGATAACCCCAGGTGCAACACCCGCTCCCGCCCCGCCTCAAGTCAAGAAACCCTTCCTATCAAAGGGCTCTCGACTCGTCGCAGAGTAGCCACACCCATATCCGTTGCCCCTTGCCCACTCTCGCACCTGAGCAGGATCGAGGCCCTCTCCAGCGCCCTCCCGCCTCCCAGCCGGCGCCCCCTGAGCGCCACCATCCCTCCGCCGCCGGCCGGTGAGCGGGCGAGCGGTCTTCGTCCAGGCGTCGATGGTCTCGTTGTAGCGGGCCAGGTGGTCAGCGCACAGTTCCATCTCATAGGCCATGCCGTTGGCAGCGAAGCTGACGGTCTCTTCCGCCTCAGCCTCGTCCTCATGCAGGTCGCACAGCATGAGCACGACCGTCTTGGATTCCCTTGTCACCTCGG
>JBOGYN010000122.1:0-16468 GCA_050696855.1 Solirubrobacteraceae bacterium
ACCCCGGGCACCGGCGCGATGTGCAGCGCCCCGAGCAGTCGCGCCCCTGGGGTCTGCAACGCCGGGGCATGCCGGCCCGCCCATTCCAGGAACTCCTCGGGAGCGGCATCGCAGACGAGCGCGCCGCCCTCCAGTACGAGCACCCGATCGGCAGCGGCCAGGCAGCGCTCGAGCCGGTGCTCGCAGAGCAGGATCGTGGTATCGAAGTCCTCGTTGCAGCGGCGCAGCAGGCCGATCAGCTCGTCGCCGGCCACGGGGTCCAGCTGCGAAGTGGGCTCGTCCAGGACGACGAGCTGCGGCCGGCCGACCAGCGCCGCTCCCAGCGCCACCCTCTGCAGCTCGCCGCCCGAAAGTTCGGCGGTCGATCGGTCGAGCAGGTCGGCGATCCGCAGGGCCAGGGCGACTTCCTCGACGGCCCGGGCGATCGCCGGCGGCGGCTCGCCCCGGTTCTCGAGCGGGAAGGCGAGCTCGGCGCGGACCGTGCCCATCACGACCTGGGTCTCGGGATCCTGGAACAGGCTGCCCACCACCGACGAGAGCTCTTCCGGGCCGTGGTCGCGGGAGTCCAGTCCGGCCACGCGCAGCCGGCCGGCAAACGCGCCCCCGTGAAAGTGTGGGACGAGTCCGCCCGCGGCCCGCAGCAGGGTCGATTTGCCCGACCCCGAGTCGCCGGCGAGCACGACGAGCTGTCCGGCGGGGATTTCGAGGGTGACGTCCCGCAGCGCCGCGCAGTCAGCGCCGGGGTAGGTGTAGGAGACCTGCTCGAGCTCGAGCACGTTGGCGGTGGCGGTCAGCTAACTCACCCCCCGCCGGTCGGCAAAGGGCAATAGCGCGGCGAGCACCAGGGCGGCGGAGAGGATCAGCACCGTAGGGCCGGCGGGTGCGCTCAGCGTCGGGTAGGCCGAGAACGAGGCCAGACCGCCGAGCCGTCCGACCAGGGCCAGAGCAGTGATCCCGATCGCCGCACCGGTGAAGCCGAAATCGTGCCGACCGTAGGCGCGGTGCGCGGGCGGGGCCGGGCGGCGGGCGCCGTAGCCGCGGACTTCGAGGGCGGCAGCGACGTCCAGAGCCCGGTCCAGGACACCACTTGACATTGCCCGCATCAGGGCCAGACGTGAGGGCGGCCGGCCCGAGCGGCAGCGTTGGGCGTCGGCGAGGCGCCGGGAGTCGCGGATCAGCACCGGCACCATCCGCGTGGCCAGAGTGGCGCTCAGCGCGGAGCGAAACGACAGGCGGCGGAACAGCCGCAGGACCTGGTCGGGATCGATCGCGGCGGTGTAGAGGGCGCCGATCATGATCAGGACGACGGCCCGCAGGCCCAGGACGGCGCCGTTGACGGTCGCCTCCAAGGTGATGTCGGTGTGGCCGAGCAGCGGCAGGTCACCAAGGCGCAGGATCACGGTCAGGCCGTCGCGCGTGACCAGGGCGTTGATCGCCGCGACCACGAGCGCAAACGGGAACGCGAACCGCGCCGCGCGGCCGAGGTCGCGGCCCACGCCCGCCGCCAGGGCCGCCGCGACCGCGGCCACGGCCACGGCCCCCAGCGCGACCGGGTTGGAGAGGGCCAGCGCGGCCAGTCCGAGGGCCAGGCAGTACAGGCAGCCGGCGCCGGCGCGCGCTGCGTGCAGCGGGCTGGCCCGGCGGCGGTAGATCATCCCCCGCCTCCGACCGGGAGGGAAATCTGGCGGCCGCCCGAGACGGCGAGCGCGAACCGGTCATGCAGGCCGCGCCGCGAGAAGGCGGCCGCCGCTGCTGCCACGCCGCGGGCGTCGGTTCCCGTGACCAGCCAGGTCGGCGCCGAAGAGCTGTCGGCGGTCGCAGCGACCAGGCCGGCGCCGGGGCCGAGCGTGTCGGCCACCTGGCCGCCCGGGTTCAGAAGCTCCAGTCGCTGGCCATGGGACCCAGCGAAGCGGGCGTATACACCGCTGGCCGAGGGACCGTGCTCGATCAGGGTGGCGGCCACCTCGGGGGCGAGTTCGCGCCAGGTCCCGATCACCACCCCGAGCGTGTCGGGACCCGACCCGGTCCCGAGGAGCTGACTGGCGGCCGGAACCCCGGCCGCGGCCAGTGCCGAGGCGACGTTCGCACAGGCCGCCTGGACATCGGGGGCGCACTCGACCGTGGTCGGCAGACGCTTGCCCGCGATCCCGTGCTTGAAGGGCTCGGGAAACGAGCCGACGACCGCGGGAACCGAGTCGGTGGCGCGCCAGTCGTGCAGGTCAAACCAGATCGCGTCGCCGCGATGCACCGCCGTCGTGGCAGCTCCCTGCTTGGCCTGGACCCCGTTGACGTAATAGAACCAATCCCGCTGGGCCGAAGTCCCCGAGCGGCCGTTGATCGCCTGCACGAAGCCGCCCCCGTAGCGGTTTGAAACCCGGAAGGAGCGCTCGAGCATCCGCATCACGGTCTCCGAGCCGGGGACGTGAGCGGCACTGGCGGCCCCGATCGACCTGCTCCCGAAGCCCTGGGTGACGGTCACGCTGGCTCCGCCCGTGCCCCGGCCCGGCCCGAGCCCGCACCCCCCCACCACCCCCGCGACAACGAGGGCGGTGAGCGCGAGTGCAAGTCGGCTCGGACGGGTGGGGATCAATTGCGGGTGGGACTCGATTACCCGACGCGCACCGTGACCGAGGCCGAGCGGATGTAGCCCGCCTTGGCGGCCGTGAAGGTGAGCCGGGCGACATGTGGGGCGGTGACCGAGACGTTCCCGCTCGCGCCGGTCAGCGCTGACCCACCGCCTCCGTGCACGGTCGCCCCGGCCAAGGGCCGCGCCACCCCCTTGGCGTTGAAGTAGGTCACCTTGAGCGCAACTCGATGACCGGCGGTGGCGTGCCTGGGGCCGGTGATCACGAGCGGGTACTCGGTGGCTCCCTTGACCGGCACGGCCGCGAACAGGAGCTGCTCGCCGGCGTGGAGCTTGAGCCCGCAGATCCCCGCCGGGGCGAACTTGTTGTTCACCCAGATGCTCCAGTAATCATGAGACGTGAAGGTGTGGGTCTCGCCGAAGATCTGGGTCACGCTCAGCCCGACACTGCTGCTGTACGCGCCCGACCAGTGGTGCCCGGTGGCTACGTCCAGCGCCCCGGCGGCGGTGGTGGCGGGGCAGGTTCCGACGGGCGTGCCACCCTTGGTGATCGAACCAGTGTGGGTGTGCACGGCCTTGGTCGAGAGCAGCGTCCGGTTGGCTCCCTCCACCCGGACCGAGACGCTGGTCCGGGCCGCGAGTGCAGCCGCGGGAGCGCCGGCCACGAGCGCGAGGCTCACACCGGTGAGGGCAATACGACGGGTTATAGGCATAAGGGCCACCCCTTTCCACGAGGGCTGTCGGCTTGTGGTCGGAGGCTGGTCTCCTGGCTTACGGGCCTATCGGTCGCGCCTTCCCGGCCGGCTCGACGCCGGCCAGTGGCCCTGCATGCGACAGACATCCCCGATCACAGTGGCGGGTCCGCGCCGGATCTGCCCCGGCTTCCCATCTCCACCGACCTTGAACGTGCGGATCGTAGCGCTCCTGCGGCCGCCGTAGACTTGACATCCATGACCGTGAACCTGACCCGTATTTACACGCGCCTCGGCGACGACGGCGAAACGCACCTGGGCGACATGAGCCGGGTTCCCAAGACCGATCCCCGGATCGCGGCCTACGGAACGGTTGACGAGCTCAACGCCCAGCTCGGGTTGACGCTGACCGTGGAAGGGCTCCCAGCCGCCCACGCCGAGTGGCTGCGTCGGATCCAGAACGATCTCTTCGATGTCGGGGCCGACGTTGCTGCCCCCGCCGGTGGCGAGCAGCCGGATGACTCGCGCGCCGCGCAGGGAGGCGAGGCCGGACGCCGAGCGCGCGGCCAGCGCGAGCGCCTGCGGGTGATCCCCGAGCAGACCGCGTGGCTGGAGGAACGCTGTGACGAGGTCAACGCCGACTTGGCGCCGCTGAAGTCCTTCGTGCTTCCGGGCGGGACGCGGGCCGCCGCCTCGCTGCACGTGTGCCGCACCGTGTGCCGGCGCGCCGAACGGCTGGCCGTCGCCTGCGGCGATCCGGTCAGCCGAGAGGTGATCCGCTACCTGAACCGCCTCTCGGATCTGCTCTTCATTCTCAGCCGTGCCGCCAACGGCGGCGACGAACCCCTCTGGGAGCCCGGCCGCTACCGCTCCGACGGCGCCGCTTAGCGCCGCTTAGCGCCGGAGCGCCAGCGTCGCCGCGGTGGCGATTGTCAGACCACAGGCGGCGATCGCCGCTGCCCCGAGGATGAAAGCCGAGTGCGCGGCGCTGTAGGCGAGCACCTCGTGGGGCCGGGCCAGGGCCACGATTCCGGCCAGCACGAGCGACGCCAGGATCAGGATCCCGACCGGAGCCAGCGCCCCGGCCAGGGAGACCCGCTCACCGGATGAGGCATCTGTGAGCGTGTGGCGCACGGGCCGGCGCTGCTCGAGCCAGTAGAGCACCCCCACCCCGAGCAGGGTCCAGGTGCAAGCGACCAGAAAGCCGCCCAGGACATCTGTGGGGTAATGCCAACCCAACTCGAGGAACGAGTAACAGACCGCGACCGCGAAGCCGGCCATCAGGGCTCCGACCACGGGGCGCAATCGCGCGGGCGCCACGAGCACGCAGCAGAGCGCCAGCGACATGACGGCCGTGGCGTGGCCGCTCGGCCACGAGGCCGCGTCGATCGAGAAGCCCGGGACCGGAACGGTCCGCGAAGCGGCGAGCAGGGGCTTGAGCAGCTGGCTGGTGAGGTTGGCCGCCAGCATGATCATCCCCACTGCCACGGCGACCCGAGGCCGGCGCCGGACCAGCGCGATCAACACCGGGATCGCGGCCAGATACACGTAGGGCTGGGGGTCGCACAGGTTGGCGATGAAGTTCGTCACCTGATCCACGCGCGGGCGTTGCAGACCCCCGAAGCCGTTCAGGATCGCGCGGTCGGCGCGCCCGACGAGGGCGACGTGGAATGTCAGGTACCACGTGATCATCAGCAAGATCACGCCGGCAGCGGCGCCGCGCAGCGCCATCCGGGCACGGTTCGGCATACCCCTCAATGGTATCCGGCCCGCATACCCATCCCGACCCCCGGCCGGCGCAGCGCCGGAAAGCCGGCTCAGGCGGTTTCGTGCTCGGCCTGGGCCTTGCGGCTCAGGCGGAACTCGGGAGCGGCGCCGGTGCGTCGAACGTGGGAATAGTGCTCGAGATCCTCGGGCGCCGCAACCTCGACGCTCACGCCCTGCGCGACCTCGCAACGGGCCGCCTCGTAGAGCAGCTCCTGGTAGCGCGGACCGATGTCGGGACTGCCCGTGCGGGCCTGGTCGCGGTGGGAGGCGGCCGCTTCGATATCGAGGTCGTGAGCCTCACAGCGCAGCAGCCAGCGCTTGCCGCGGGCCAGCTTCTCGGCGGTGAGCTTGACCGGTGCCTGGGTGGTCTGCGGAATGCCTCCGTGCGCCGCCGCCTCGGTCCTCAGGCCGGCGTGACCAGCCACCAGCGCCGAGCACAGCCGCTCCCAGTTGCGGCCGTAGGGGGCGGGGACGATCGCCACCGGACCCGTGGTCTCGGTGTCGCCGCGGATCGCGCGGGCCACCGGCCCCACGAGGACGTAGTCAACCCGGTTGGCGTTCAGCCAGCGCAGTACGGCGACCGCGGCCTGATCGAGATGTTGAAAGCCGTCGGCGAGCTCGGCGGGGCGGGACTCGATCCTGGGCGGGCGGTGTTTAAGGAGCATGGTGCTGCGTTCGCTACCCCCCGCTCGAGTCCTTCTCAGCCACGAATTCAGCGATCCAGCCCGCGACGAGCTCGGGGCGGCTGCGCTGGGCCCAGTGCGACCCGGGCACCGTGCGGCGCCGTAGCCCGGGGGCGACCTGCTCGGCCGCCTCGTAATAGGAGTCTGAGATGAAGCGGTCACCATCGGGCACGATCAGCTGCACGGGGGCGTGCGCGGAGACCAGGGAGGGGCGCCGCCACAGCAGCGGCAGGATGTTGCGCCGGTAGAGGTTGGCGCCATGCAGCCCGTCGGCGACCACCGTGGCTGCCGGGTAGTCGGCATCCACCTCCAGTCCCTCCAAGGTCATCAGCGTCTGGCGCCAACGCCCGGCGGAGAGGACCCCGCGCCAGGCGAGCGTGGGGCCCCCGGGCAGGCACAGCGGAGCGATGTACCACGAACGCCGCACGTGTCCGAGCCAGGTGAGCAACCGCCCCCGGCGCAGCGGCTCGCGGGTGGCCATGACCGCGTGGTGCAGCGCGGGCCCGGCGATGCTGGTGAACGAAGCCAGGCGGGCGCCGAACCGAGCCGAGGTCGCGAACTCCCAGCCCTGGATCCCACCCCAGTCGTGGCCGACGAGATGGACGGCCGCCCCGGGCGCGACGGCCTCGCACACGGCTTCGAAGTCGCCGGCGAGGTGCTCGAAGCTGTAGGCCGCCGGCCCGCGGGGCGCCGATGATTGGCCCGCCCCGCGCACGTCGTAGGCGACGACATGAAAGTCAGCCGCCAGGCGCTCCAGCACCGGGTCCCACACCGACTTGGTGTCCGGATACCCGTGCACGAACACGATCGTCGGCCGGTCGCGCTCGCCGGCGCACACCACCGAGAGCGCCACGTCATCGCGCGCAACCGTGCGAGTGTCAGCGCCTGCCAGCAACGCCCGGGGAATCTATACGCTCGTTTCGCCGATGGATTCCGAACTGCTGCACAGGCGGCGCGCCGAGCGGGCGCGCGAGCGCCGGCGCCGGGCGCTCCGGCGCCGGGTCGCGGCCCTCGGCGTGCTGGCCGCGGTGGTGATCGTAGTTGCGGTCGTGATCGCCGCGTCGGGTGGGGGTTCGACGAATACGGCCCGGTCGGGGTCTGCTCAGCGCAGCGCCAATCGACGCCGTCACCACCACTCCGCCCGGGCCAACCGGATGGCTCGCGGCGGGTCTACGGCCGCCTCGCTCGGTCCCGCCACCGGCCATCCCGGCACGGCCTCGGTGCCGATCCTCATGTACCACGTGATCGCCGCCCCCCCGGCGGGCGCGCCGTTCCCGGGGCTGTATGTCCCGCAGGCCGAGTTCGCCGCTCAGATGCAGGCCCTCAAGGCGGCCGGCTGGCATCCGGTGACCCTTGACCAGCTCCGCTCCTACTGGCAGCACGGCGCGCGCCTCCCCGCCGCCAAGCCGATCGTGATCACCTTCGACAACGGCTACTTCTCTCAGTATTCGCACGCCCTGCCGGTCCTGCGGCAGATGGGCTGGGTGGCCGACGAGAACATCCAGCTCGCCGGCCTGCCCCCTTCGCAGGGCGGCCTCACGCCCCCGCAGGTCAAGGCGATGATCGCCGCCGGCTGGGAACTGGACACCCAGGGCATCAGCCACGCCGACCTGATCACGCTCGACCCCGCCCAGCTGCATTACGAGGTGGCGACCGCGCGGGCCCGGCTCCGCCGTCGTTACGGGGTGCCCGTGAATTGGTTCTGCTACCCGTCGGGTCACTACAACGCGACCGTGATCGCCGCCGTTCGCGCCGCCGGTTTCGTGGGCTCGACCACGGTCGTACCCGGCTGGGCGCAACCGGTTACCGATAGCTATCGCCTGCCCCGGCTCCGGGTCCTCAACGGCACCAGCCCGACGGCGCTGCTGGCCCAGATCGCCAGCGCCCACGGGACCTTCACGCCCCCCGCCGGCTACCCGTGAGCCGGCGCCGACTGGACGCCTCTGGTTGAATCTCGCTATGGCGAGCTTCGAGATCGCGGGCAAGGTGGCCATCGTGACCGGGGGCGCCCGCGGGATCGGCTTCGGGACCGCTTCGGCGCTGGCCGATCGCGGCGCCACGCTGGTCATTGTCGATCTGGATGCGGGTGCGGCCGAGAGCGCGGCCGCCCGGCTGCCCGGAGCAGCGCTGGGCATCGCCGCGGACGTGACCGACCGGGGAGCGATGCAGCGGGTGGTCGCCGATGTCGTCAGCCAACGGGGGGGTGTCGGCCTCGTGGTCGCCAACGCGGGCGTCGCCTCCCGGGCCGCCACCGTCCGGGCGATGAACGGTGAGGCCTTTGACCGGGTGCTGACCGTCGACCTGATGGGCGTCTACAACACGGTCATCGCGGCGCTGCCCGAGATCGCCGCGCGCCGTGGTCACATCGTCGTCACCTCCTCGGTCTACGCCTTCGTCAACGGGGTCGGCAACGCCGCCTACGCGATGGCCAAAGCGGGGGTCGAACAGTTGGGCCGGGCGTTGCGGGTGGAGCTGGTGCCCCACGGCGCCAGCGCCAGCGTCGCCTACTTCGGGTTCATCGACACCGAGATGGTCCGGCTGGGGATCGACGAGGACCCGCTCGCCGACCGCTTCAAGGAGACCCTGCCCAAGGTTCTGCGTAAACGTCTCACCCCGGCCCAGGCCGGCGAGGCGGTGGCCCGCGGAATCGAGAAGCGCGCCCCGCGGATCATCGCCCCCAAGCGCTGGACGGCGTTCAGCATGCTGCGCGGGATCATCAACCCGCTGCTTGACGACTACATGGTCAAGGACACGACCACCCAGGAGATCGTGCGCGGGCTCGACGCCCGCGGCGGCGAGGAGCAACCGCTCACCGCGTGACCGGGTACGCCCTCAGTTAGGGGACGCAGGCGACCGGAAGCGACCCGGCCGGTCAGCTCTGGTAGGCGCGCTCAATCTGCTGGGCGGTCTCGATCACGGCCGGGCGCAGCGTAGCGAGCCGAGCGTTGATCCGCGGCACCGGGCCGGCCACCGACAGGCCGGCCACGATCTCCCCCCGGCGGTCGAGAATCGGGGCCGCCACCGCGCCCGCTCCGGGGTCGAGCTCGCCAAACGTGACCGCGAGCCCCTCCCGCCGGATCTCCGCCAGCTCGTTGACCAGCGCGGGCAATCCGACCGCCACGAGCAGCCGTCCCTGCTCGGCGGGCTCGAGGTGCGCGGCCAGGATCTTGCCCGAGGCGCCCCGGTGCATGGGCGCCCGCCGGTAGAGGGTGTAGGAGAGCCGGACGGAGTGGCGCTCGGTCTCCACCGCGTGCAGCACGATTCCCTCCAGCCCGCAGGGCACGGTCAGGATCGCCGTCTCCCCCGCCTCCTCGCTCAGGCGCGCCATCGGCCGCCGCGCCGGCTCCACCAGCCGCTCGCGCAGACCCTCCTCGGCGGTGCGACCCAGGGCGACCATCCGCGTTCCCAGCACCACGGTGGCGTCGGGACGCCGCTGGACCAGTCCGTACTGCTCGAGCTCGGCCAGCAGGCGGTAGGCGGTGCTGATCGGCATCCCGGCGTCTGAGGCCAGCTCGGGCACGGTGAGCTCGGCTTGGTTGTCCCCCAACCGATCGAGCAGGCGGGCGGCGCGCTCGAGGGCGCCCTTGGCCATCAGATCCCCAGGGACGCGTGTTCGGACAACGCGGGACGCGAGCCCGCCACTCGGGCCACGCGGGTGGCCAGCCCACCGTCGCCCACGAACACGGTCAGTCCATCGATGTCGGCGTTCCACTCGGTCTCGTCGGTCAGGTTGCCCGCGTACTCGCGGACCAGGGCGTAGGCGCGCTGGGTGCCGCCCCCGAGGCGCTCGGCGCCGCCGCGCAGATCGATCGCCTGGGCGGCCACGATCAGCTCGATCGCCACCAGCCGGTGGATCAGGCTGACCAGGCGCGAGGTCGTACTGACCGCCAGGGGCGCCATCGAGGCGTGGTCCTCGACGCCTTCGGCGAGCTGGCCCCGGTAGTCAAGCGACACCGGGTTGGCGAGAAAGCGCGCCTCTGACGCCACGGCCGCGAACGATCGTCCGAGCGGTCGCAGGCCGCCGGTCGGCCCTTCTCCCGGGGCCAGCCCGGTCGGCAGCCCGCTGAAGTGATGCCAGAGCAGCTTCTGGACGCGCTCGTTGGCCACCTGGGCGGCGTGGGCGATGCCCAGCCGCAGATAGTCAAAGGCCATGGCCAAGGAGGTCACGTCGAAGTTGCCGACCGAGACGATCACCCCCTCATCGACGAGGACGAGCGGGTTGTCGGCGGCCGAGTTGAGCTCGATCTCCATCATCCCGCGGGCTACCGATAGCGCGTCGTACACCGCGCCGTGGGTCTGCGGGACGCAGCGGATCGAGAGCGGATCCTGGAGGTTGCGTGCCGCCCCGGGGCGCCAGAGCGCGCTCTCTTCGAGCAGCTCGCGCAGCCGGTTGGCGGCCGTGGCCTGGCCCGAGTGGGGCCGCGCCCGGTCGGCCGCGGGATGGATCACCGACAGGTTGGCGACAAACGCCTCGAACGACAGCGCCGCCGCGATCTGCATGCTGTCCACCAGGTCGGCGGCGTCGACGAGCACGAGTGAACCGCGGCCGACCGTCACGCCGTTGGCGCTGATCAGCCCGAGCGCCTCTTTGGGCCCGAGCCTGAGCGGGGCGATCTGGGCCTTGGCCAGCGCCTGGTCACCCGGCATCGTCTCACCCTGGTACTCGGCCCAGCCGCGGCCGATCACGACTTTGCCGATGTCGGCCATCTCGGATAGATCGCCTTGCCCAACGGATCCGACCGTGCGCACGATCGGATGGACCCCGGCGTTGAGCAGGGCGACCAGCAACTCGATCAGCTCGCGCCGGACCCCCACGCCCGCCTTGAGCATGCCGTTGACGCGCGAGACCATCATCGCCCGGACCACGTCGGTATCCAGCGGCCGCCCATACGAGGAGACCTGATCGGCCACGGTCGCAAACGAGAAGGCCCCGATGTCGGCCATCGGGATGTGGTGGCGCGCGAGCGATCCGAGTCCCGTGTTGAGCCCATAGACCGCCTCGCCGCTGGCCAGGACCCGGTCGACGACCTCGCGGGCGGCGCGCACCCGGACCAGCGCCTCCGGGTCCAGCTCGACGCGTGGGCGGCCCCGAGCCACGGCCAGCACATCGTCCACCGTCAGCCCGTCTCCACTCAGAACAATGCTCTCGTTAGTTGAGACGGCTGTCATCTTGCATCAGCCTATATGCTTAATCAATCTCATTCAACGGGAAGATCTCGGGTTGCTTGCTGGGAGCCGGCGGAGCGCCGGAACGCGCCTCGCTGACCGTGGTGGACGGGCGGGTCTCGGACGTCGGGGCTCCCACTTCCGGAGGCGTTGATTTCGGCGAGGCGCTGCTGTTGCCGGGTGCGGTGGACGTGCACGTGCACACGCGCAGCTACGCCGGCGAGGGCATCGCCGCGTGTACGGGCGCGGCCGCGGCCGGCGGCGTGACCACGATCGTCGACATGCCCTACGACGCCGGTGGCCCGGTCGACTCGCTGAACGCCTTCACGGCCAAGATCGCCGACGTGCAGCGTGATGCCCACGTCGACGTGGCCCTGTGGGCGACGGTCCCGCCCCGCGGCCCGATCGACGAGGTGTCCGACCTCGTCGAGGCCGGCGCGGCCGCCTTCAAGCTCTCGACCTTCGAGACCCATCCCGAGCGCTTCCCGCGCATCCCCGATGGCCAACTGCTGGCCGCCTTCGCGGCCATCGCCGCAGCCGGCGGTCTGGCCGGCGTCCACGCCGAGAACGACGAGATCGTCCGGGCCGGGATCGCCGCCGAGCAGGCGGCCGGCCACGGCGGGGATCCCCTCGCTCACGCCCGCTCGCGTCCCCCGGTGGCCGAGCATGAGGCGATCGCGCGCTGTCTCGAGCTCGCCCGGGTGACCGGGGTGGCACTCCACGTCTGCCACGTTTCGACGGTTCGCGGCGTCGAGCTGGTCACCGCGGCGCGGGCCGAGGGGGTCGACGTCAGCGCGGAGACGTGTCCCCACTACCTCCTGCTCGACGAATCCGCACTGGTGGCGCGCGGCGGCGAGGCCAAGATCAACCCGCCGCTGCGGTCTTCGTCGCTTGCGGTGCAGGGCTTGGATCTCGTCTCCTCTGACCATGTCGGCTGGCCGCCCGAGCGCAAGCACGGGCCCGATATCTTCGCCCTGGCATCCGGCGCGCCCGGGGTCGAGTTGATCGTGCCCCTCGTCCACGATCAGCTCGGCGCCGAGGCCCTGGCTCGCCTGGTCAGCGAGAACCCGGCCCGGCGCTTCGGACTGTGGCCCCGCAAGGGCAACCTGGAACCGGGCGCGGACGCGGACGTGATCGTGCTTGACCCCTCGGTCGACTGGACGATCGATCCAACTCGGCTGGTCACGCCGGCCGGCTGGAGCCCCTACGCCGGCCGGCGCCTGCGCGGGCGCGTGCTGGCCACCTTCTCGCGCGGGGTTCAGGTCTGGGACGGCGAGCGGGTCTCTGTCGCGCCCGGCCACGGGCGCTTCGTCGCCGCGGCGCGTGAACTCGTGGGGGCGGCACATGTCTGACCCCGGGCTGCGCTGTCGGGGCTGGCGCCCGGAGGCGATCCTGCGCCTACTCGAGAACAACCTCGCCATCGCCGAGGACCCGGAGCGGCTGGTCGTCTACGCCGCCCACGCCAAGGCGGCCCGCGACCGGCCGAGCCTCGAGGCGATCATCGCCGCCCTGAAACGGCTGGACGCCGGCCAGACGCTGGTCGTGCAGTCGGGCAAGCCGATCGCGGTCCTGCCCACCGGCCCGCGTTCCCCGGCCGTGGTGATGGCCAGCGCCAACCTGGTCGGGCGCTGGGCGACCCCCGAGGTCTTCTATGAGCTCGAGCGCCAGAACCTGATCGCCTGGGGAGGGCTGACCGCCGGCTGTTGGCAGTACATCGGCGCCCAGGGCGTTCTTCAGGGGACCTACGAGACCTTCGCCCAGGTGGCCCGCGAGCATTTCGGTGGATCGCTGGCCGGGCGCATGGCGGTCACGGCGGGGCTCGGCGGGATGGGATCCGCGCAGCCGATCGCGATTGCCCGCATGCTGGGTGGGGTTTGCCTGGTGGCCGAGGCCGATCCGGACAAGGCGCGCCGTCGCCGGGACGAGGGCATCGTCGACGTGCTCGCCTCAGACGTAGACTCGGCGCTGGACGCCGCCCTCGCCGCCGCGACCGAGCGTCGCCCCCTCTCGGTGGCCGTAAGCGTCAACGCCGCCGAGCTCCTCGAAGGCCTGCTGGCGCGCGACGTGGTGCCGGATGTGGTGACCGATCTGACCGCCGCTCACGACCTGCGCAGCGGCTATCTCCCGGTCGGGCTGGGGCTCGAGGAGGTCAGCGCACTGCGCCGCGGCGATCCCGGCAAGCTCGAGGCGCTGGCGCTGGCCACCATGGTCCGGCACTTGCGGGCGATGCTGGCCCTGCGCGAGCGGGGATCGGTGGTGTTCGACTACGGCAACAACATCCGCCCCCAGGCCGCCCTCGGCGGCGTCAGCGAGGCACTGGACGTGGACATCTTCACGGCCCGCTACCTGCGCCCCCTGTTCAGCCGCGGGATCGGACCGTTTCGATGGATCTGCCTGTCGGGCGCCGACGCCGACCTGGAGTTAATCGATCAGATTTGTGTAGAGCTGTTCGCCGACGTCCCGCGGATCACGGATTGGATCGGGCTGGCGCGCGCCTACGTCCGCCGCCAGGGCCTGCCGGCCCGGATCGCCTGGCTCGGCCACGGCGAACGCGCTCGGCTCGGCCTGGCCGTCAACGCCGCGGTCGCCGATGGGCGCCTGCAGGCACCGGTGGCCTTCACCCGCGACCATATGGACAGCGGCGCGATGACCCATCCCAACATCATCACCGAGGGCATGCCCGACGGCTCGGATCCGGTCAGCGACTGGCCGCTGCTCAACGCGCTGCTGACCACCGCGGCCGGCGCTGACCTGGTCGCGCTGCACGCCGGCGGCGGCGGTTACGCGGGCTACTCCCAGAGCGCGGGCATGACCGTGGTGGCCACCGGGGACGATGACGCGGCAGCTCGCCTCGGGGCTTCGCTGCACGTCGACACCGCGCTCGGGGTTCTGCGCCACGCCGATGCCGGGTGTCCGGAGGCGATCGCCTGCGCCGCCGAGCACGAGCTTGGCCTCGGGGGTATGTCGGCGTGAGAGACCTCGATCTCGCCGCGGTCCACGCCGCCGTGGCCGGCGGCTCGGTCCTGGCCGCGGGCGGCGGTGGCTGGGTCGACCACGGCCTGCTGGTCGGCGGCACCGCGGTCCAGTACGGGACCCCCCGGCTGGCCACGCTGGACGAGATCGACTCCGACGCGATGCTGGCCACGGTCAGCGCCATCGGTGCCCCCGCCGCAGTCGGCTGGGAGATGCGACCGGGCGATTACGTCCGCGCCCTGGAGCTGCTGATGGAGGCCGTCGAGGACCCGATCGTCGGCACCGTCACGGCCCAGAATGGCTCCTCGACGACCTGCAACGGCTGGGTCGCCTCGGCCGTACTGGGCACGCTGGTGATCGATGCCGCCGGCGACGGCCGCGCCCACCCGACCGGCAAGATGGGTTCCTTCGGGCTCGCCGCCGATCCCGGCTACGAGACCGTGCAGGCGGTGGCGGGCGGCAACCGGGCGCAGAAGCGCTACCTCGAGGTGGTGACGCGGGGCACCGTTCGCCATACCGCCAACGTCCTGCGGACCGCGTCGGACCAGTCCGGTGGCTTCATCTCCGCAGCGCGCAACCCTTTGCCGGCGTCGTTCGTGGCCCAGCACGCCGCGGTCGGGGCGATCAGCTTCGCACTGTCGTTGGGCGAAGCGATCCTGGCCGCCGAGCCCGACGGCCCGCGGCGGATGATCGACGTCACCGCTTCACACCTGGGTGGGCGTTTTTTGACCGAGGGTCCTGTCCGGGAGCGCGTGCTGCGGACCGAGAACGCCTTTGATATCGGCACGATCACGGTTGAGGAGGTCGAGCTCGGGTTCGTCAACGAGTACCTGACCGCCGAGTCGGCCGGCGAGCGCCTGGCCACCTTCCCCGATGTCCTGACCACGCTGTCGCTGCGGACCGGGCGGATCATCTCGATCGCCGATCTGCGCGACGGCGACGAGGTGGCGGTCCTGCATGTGCCCAAGGCCAACGTTCCCCTGGGTGACGGCGTCCGCGAGCCCAGCGTCTATCCTGAAGTGGAGGCGATGCTCGGCAAGCCGCTGGCCGAGTACGCGCTTGCCTGACCCGGCTCGCATCGCCGCCCGACTGGACGCGCTGTGGGAGATCGCCCACGGGCCCGGCGGGGGCGCGGACCGACCGGCCTTCTCGCCGTTTGAGGCCCAGGCTATGCAGCTGGTCGCGGGGTGGGCCCGCGAAGCCGGTCTTTCGCCCGGCATCGACCAGTTCGGCAACCTTTGGGCGCTGCCGGCGGGCTCGACCGGCCCCGTGGTCACGGCCGGGTCGCACGTGGACACGGTCCCGGATGGGGGCCGCTACGACGGCGCCCTCGGGACAGTGCTCGGGCTCGAGCTGGCGCTGGAGCTGGGCGACGGCGCCGGTCTGTTGATCTGCGCGGCCGAGGAGGCGCCGCGGTTCGGGGCCGGGACGATCGGCTCTCGTCTGCTCGCCGGGACGCTGGCTCCCGCCGATCTGGACGGGTTCCGTGACGCGGGCGGCGTGAGCGCCGCCGACGCCCAGGCCTCGTACCTCTCGGCTTTGGCTGACCTGCCGCGCTGTGAGCCGGCACCCGTCCGCGTCCGGGCCCACGCCGAGATCCACGTCGCCCAGCGCCGCGCCCTGCGCGAGGTGGGAGTGGTGAGCCGCGTCGCCGCCCCCCGTCGCCTGGAGGTGGTGGTCACCGGCGAGGCCGGTCACTCGGGCGAGGTCTCGATGGCCGAGCGCCGGGACGCACTGGCCGCCGCGGCCCAGCTCGTGCTCGCGATCGAAGCGGCCGCCCGCCGCGAGGCCGCCGAAACTGTGGCAACCGT
Source organism: Solirubrobacteraceae bacterium (assembly GCA_050696855.1). Classification (GTDB taxonomy): domain Bacteria; phylum Actinomycetota; class Thermoleophilia; order Solirubrobacterales; family Solirubrobacteraceae; genus Palsa-465. The sequence goes on from JBOGYN010000122.1 coordinate 15,677, forward strand.
CGGCACCCTGACCGTCTCGCCCGGCGCCCTGAGCGTGGTCCCGGGCCGGGCGACGATGGGCATCGACGCCCGTTCGACCTCGGCTGCGGCGCTTGACCGGCTCGAGGCGGCGGTCCGGTCCCAAGCCACCTCGATCGCCTCGGCCCGCGGCGTGCGAGCCGACGTGCGCCTCGTGCGCGGGGGATCGCCCACCGAGCTCGACCGCGATCTGGTCGTGTCTGCTCTGAACGCCGCGGGCCGCGCCGGGGTCCCCGCGGTCGAAACCTGGTCAGGAGCTGGGCACGACGCCCAGCACCTGGCCGCGCTGATGCCGACCCTGCTGCTGTTCGTGCCGCTGCACGGCGGCGAGAGCCATACCCCGTTCGAGGACGCGGTGATGGACGAGATCCTGGAGGCGACCTCCATCGCCGCGGATGTGCTGGGGGGTGAACTTCACCTCGGCCGAGGCTCTTAACGAGACCGGGCGCCAACTCGAGAAGCTCGGGCTCGGCCGGGGGGTGGTCCAGCACCGCCTCCGGACCGGGCGCCTGGTCCGCGTCCACCCCTCGAAGACCCTCACCGCCCGCGACGTTCGCACACACTTCGGGATCCGGGTCACCAGCGGCGCGCGCACGCTGCTCGACATCGCTCCGAGGCTGACCGAGAATGAGCTCGCCCGGGCACTCAACGACGGACGTCTGCACCGGCGCATCTACGCCGCCGGGCTCGACGAACTCCTCGCCCGCCTCCCCAGCCATCGCGGCACCAAACGCGTTCGCGGTCTCGTTTCCACGGCCACCGCCGCGCCCGCCC
>JBOGYN010000123.1:0-2201 GCA_050696855.1 Solirubrobacteraceae bacterium
AGGCGATCAACCGCGCGCCCTCGTCGTCTTGCACCTCGAGGAACGCACCGGGCGGAAGCGCCTCGAGACGCCGTGTCGCCCAGACCGATCCAGTAACCGTTGCCTTCAGCATTTGCGCTCTCTTTCTATCTCGACGCCGAGTGCGCGGGCGCGATCACGACCCAGCGGGGTCAGCACGGCGCCCTGGGCCAGCACGAGTCGCGCCCCCTCGGCCGCTGCGTCTCGCACGGCGCGCTCGGTAATCGCCCCCTTTACGACTCTGACCGTGGCGAGCTGGGGTTGACCCGGGGGGTGGGCATCCGCCCCCGCGAAAGGAGTGGACCGGCGCAATGCGAAGCGCAGGCGGCCGGTGCGAATGGCCGCCAGGTCGCGGGGATTCGACACCCGGGAGACGAGCCCGCTGACGAAGCGCTCGAGGTCCTCGTCGGTATCGATCGTCACTGCTTCCACCCGCCCCGGCGCGTCGTGGTCGCCGATGACCGGGGCCGCGGGCGCGGGGCGGTCACCGATGACCTCGCCGGGCGAGGCCGGACTGCTCCACGTCGACGGACGAAGCACGGCCGCGACCGGCGGAGCGGGAACCTGGGCCACGATCGCGGCGTCGTCGTGCGGGTCGTGGGGGGTCGCGCGAGCGTCCGAGGTGGGGCTAGCGCCGTTTCGCGCGGGGGCGGCGGGATGGCCGGCCCGGCCGTTGCTGCCCTGGGTCGCCGGCGCGTCGCCGAGAACCCCGTGCATCAGTTCGCGCATAACCTCGCGGGCCACCTCGCGCATCTCCTCGTTGGGATCTGAGCCGGTCATCTAGAGCGCCTGGAGGGCTGCCGTCGCCGCGTCGGCCGCGGTGCGCACATCGGCCTCGGTACCGCTCAGGTAAACCCGCCCGGTGGCACCGATCATCCGGTAATCGACCACCTTGATCTGAGCGGCCTTCTCCGCCTCGTTGACCGCCAGGATCGCGTACGAGGCGGGCTGCATCTCGAGCACGAACAGCGACTCCCCGGCGAGCGCCATCGAGCCGAGCTTGTTGCGGTTGATCAGGAAGGCGTGCTGGTGGTCAAGCCTCGAGATCAGCTTGGCGGCCAGGATCTTCGGTGAGACGGCATCTGAGGCGACCGCGCCGAGCGCATCGAGCACCGCCTGGCTGGCCGACTGGACCGCAGACGTCGAGCGCGAGTGAAACTCGAGGTAGCCGAACTGGCGCTCGACCACCAGAATGCCGGCCTGGGCCTCGGTGTGCTTGAGCGCGATGTCGGTGAGCGGCTCGATGTCGAGCCCGGGGGCAACCTCGATCACCCCCGCCGCCATGCGCGTCCGGGGCAGCCGGCCGCGCACCCAGGTGCCGAGATAGCACATCGTCTGTGGCTGGAGCTGATCGATGAAGATCGATGACCTGAGCTCGGCCATGGCTTAGCCCCGCACCAGCTCGCGCAGCTCGTCGAGGACCAGCCGGCGCAACTCTTCGCGCAAGAGCGAGGGCTGGCCCGGGCCGGCGGCGGCGGCGCTCGGTGGCTGCGCGACCGCGGCGGGCATCGCCTCTGCAGTCGCTGACCACGGCTCGAGACCGGAGAAGTCGCCAAACGGCTCGGCGGGGTCGGACGCGTAGGCGAGCTGCGTCCACTGCACGAGGTCGCGCGGCTGGAGGTTCTCGGTCAGCGATGAACGACCGAAGAATCCGGTGCCGATCGTCATCGCCAGCGGGAGATGGGTGTCCAAGCCGGCCGCGCCGGTACTGCCGGGAGCATTGACCGTCACGCGCAGAACGCGCAACGCGGAGCCGTAGGCGAGGATCGTCTCGGGCGCGCGAGAGTGGATCACAGCCGAGTGACCGGCGCCTCCGATGCGCAGCAGCCCGCGGGCGGCCTCGATGCCGCGCTGGGCATCGGCTACGCGGACCATGCCCAGCAACGGGAACAGCTTCTCGTGGGCCAGCGGCTCCTCGGGCACGATCGACTGAAACGGCGCCACGAGCACCCGGGTGCGGGCCGGGATCCTGATTCCGGCGGCCTGTGCAAGCACGGCCGCATCCTTGCCGGCGAGAGCGGTGGCGATCCGCCCCTCGGGGTAACACGCGGCGCGCACCCGATCGGTCGCTTCGGCGTCGAGCACGTGGGCGCCATTCCGGCCCAGTTCCGCGGTCAGCGCATCCGCGATCCGCTCCTCGGCGATCAGGGTCGACTCGTTCGTGCACAGGATCGAGTTGTCAA
>JBOGYN010000124.1:0-5559 GCA_050696855.1 Solirubrobacteraceae bacterium
GTGTTGTGCCAGTCGGGGTTTGGCGCGAAGGACAGCGAGTACAGGTGGCTCTTGACGTCCACCGCGGCCCCGGGATAGCCGTTGTCGCGCCACACGCCGCCGACGTCATCCGCGCGCTCGATCAGCACCAGGTCATCGAAGCCTGCCTGCTGCAGCCGGACCGCGGTTGCGATCCCGCCGAATCCGGTACCGATGATCGCTACGTGGTTGTGAGGAACAGAACTCGTGGTCATGACTGGGTCTCCAGCTGGGCAGAGGTGTCGACAGGGATGGCGTGGCGTGGGCGCGAGGACTCCGATCGCTGCGCCTGCAGCCAGGTGCGGTAGCGGCGCAGCGCACGACGCTGCGTGCGCTGGTCGCAGAGCAGCGCGTGCACGGGGTGGGTTCTGCCGGTGGGCTGCTTGCCGCGGGTGATGCGGCGCATCTGGTGGCGAACGAGCGCCATGCTCGCGGCCGACGCAAGCGTCTTGTCCGACCACGTCACCGGCCGCAGCCGCGTCGTCGCCTCGCGGCCATCGCGCCAGCGGGTGGGGAGATCAGGCGTGACCGCGATCGCGGTGCCCATCCCCACCAGCTCGACACCGCTCCCAAGAACCTGCTCGGCGGTCTCGCGACGGGTGATCCCGCCGGTCAGCATCAGCGGCAGCGGGCTGTTCTTCGCCAGCTCGCTCGCGAGCTCAAGGAAGTACGCCTCCCGGGCGGCAGTGCGACCGTCGCTCGGCCGGCCGGCCATCGCGGGGCTCTCGTAGCTCCCGCCGGACAATTCGACCAGGTCGACGCCGAGCCGCTCGAGCATCGCGATCACCTTCGCCGCGTCCTCGGCGTCGAACCCGCCGCGCTGAAAGTCCGCCGAGTTCAGCTTGACCGCAACCGCGAACGACGGCGACACCGTCGCCCTGACCCGCCGCACCACATCGAGCAGCAGCCGCGCACGGTTCTCCAACGACCCGCCCCACCCGTCGATGCGCTTGTTCACCAGCGGTGAGAGGAACTGCGACAGCAGATAACCGTGCGCGGCATGGACCTCGACCCCGTCGAACCCGGCCCGCTCGGCCAGGTTCGCGGCCGTCGCGAACATCTCCACGGTCGTTCTGATCTGCGCCTCGCTCATCGCCACCGGCCGGCCGAACCGCTTGCTGTGCTTCCCGAGCTCGACCGCGACCGCCGACGGCCCCCAGACCACGCCCGGCATCTCCGAACGCACCTGCCGGCCCGGGTGGTTGAGCTGCATCCACACCGCGGCGCCGCCGGCCTTCCCCGCCTCAGCCCAGCGCCTGAACGGTTCGATCGGCGCCCGCTCGTCGAGGACAACCCCACCCGGCCCGGTCAGTGCTTCGGAATGCACCATGACGTTCCCGGTGACCAGCAGGGCCGCGCCGCCGGCGCCCCAGCGGCGATACAGCGAGATCAGCCGCTCGTCGGGAAGCTGCGCGTCGCCGGCCATCCCTTCCTCCATCGCCGCCTTCGCGACCCGATTGCGCAGCCTCACGCCGGATCGCAGCGCCAACGGAGAAAACAGCTCGGTCGACATCAAAAGCACCCGCCTCAAGCTCGACTATAATGTTTACGGCGCTCACATTAGCCGACCTAGTAAACGCTGTCAACATTAATGTGATCAATGTCTACATCGAAGGCGACCTACCACCACGGAGACCTCCGCGCGGCGCTCGTGCGAGCAGCGATGGAGCTGCTCGAAGAGAGCGGTGAGACCGAGCTGTCGCTGCGCGCGGTCGCCCGACGGGCCGGGGTGTCACCGGCTGCCCCGTACCGGCATTACGCCGACCGCGAAGCGCTCGTCTCCGCCGTCGCCGCCGTCGGCTACCAAGAGCTCGCGACGCAGCTCGCCGCCGCGCACCCATCACCGTCCAACCCCGACGAGCTCGCCCGCGTCGCGATCGCCTACGTGCAGTTCGCGCTCGAACGACCCGCCCTGTTCCGGATCATGTTCGGCGAGCCCTGCGACCGCGACAACGACGAACGCGTCGCCGCCACCGCAGCCGTATCCCAATACGTCCGCGCGATCGTCGAACGCACCTTCCCACAAGCCGACGCCGACGCGCTCGCAACAGCCGTCTGGGCGCTCGTCCACGGACTTGCCTTCCTATTCCTGGACGGCAAACTCGACGCCTCCACCCCGCAACACGTCGCCGATCGAGTCACGGCCACAATCCACGCGGCCCTGACCGTCACTGCCCAATAACCCTTTCCACGACTCGCTTTCGTCCAACAGCAGGGCTACCTCGACATCGGATCAGCCTCGTTGGACGCCGCGTTTGCCGGCAAAGGGCGCATTTGAGCGCTCAAGCAGTTAGCTGGAGTCGTGAGATTGCAAGCACTCCGAGTGCTCCGATCTCGCGCGGCACAACCTTGCGTCTTACCGCGAAACCAGCCACGAGACCGTCCGTGACCGTTGTAGGCGTGGAGCAGTAGCACTTGGCCGATCGGAGCGCCGACCGGCGAGACGTGCATCTGTCGCAGCACAGGCATCTCGGAGCCAGCGCCCACAGTCTCGGAATGCGCGGAAAGTGTGCATCCTGCGGGACGAGCGCTTTTGCGAATCGACGCCTCAAACGCGGACGAGCGGCATCGGCGACGACCGAGTCGCAGGCGCGGGCGTGGCGCACCGGCCCTCGGATGTGACCGCAGCCCGGCGTTGCGGCCCGACCCGACTTTACATATGCCGATAGTGGAATAGACTAGCTGCATGGCCCGAGCCGCCACGACCTCCGACGCCTTCAACGCGATCGCTGAGCCGCAGCGGCGCGACATCCTCGACGTGCTCCGAGGCGGCGACCGCCCCGTCCTTGAACTGGTCGGGGAGCTGGGGATCGCCCAGCCGAGCGTCTCCAAGCATCTGAAGGTGCTCCGCGAGGTTCGCCTCGTGCATGTACGCGAGGCCGGCCGCCAGCGCATCTACGGCCTGGATGCCCGAGGGCTGCGCCCGGTCTATGAGTGGGTCGGGGGGTTCGAGGTGTTCTGGAACGAGAGCTTCAACTCGCTGAACGCCTATGTGCAGGCACTCCAGGGCGGCGACACATGAGGAACTCCGCGATGACGAACAGCCGCCCCGCAACAACACCCGACCGCGAGATCGTGATCACCCGCACCATCGACGGCCCGCGGGAACTCGTCTTCGAGGCGTTCACCTCTGTTCCACACCTCTCGCGATGGTGGGGACCCGATGGGTTCACGACGACAACGCGAGCGTTCACCTTCCGGGAGGGCGGCGTCTGGGATTTCGTCATGCACGGACCGGACGGCTCGGACTACCCCAGCTGGATCACCTGGCGCGACATCACACCGCCCGAACGGATCGCCCTGACCCACGGCGAGTCGGCACACGACCCGGACGCGTTCGAGTCGATCTTCACCTTCGCCGACCACGGCGAGAACACCGAGATCACGATGCGCACCGTGTTCCCCACGGCAGCGCTGCGCGATCGGGCGGTCGAGGAATACCACGCCATCAAAGGTGGCAGCCAGACACTCGACTGTCTGGCTGCCTACATCAATGAACAGGCCGGCTCCAACTAATGATCGCCACTTCCAAATCGCAAACTACCTCCGAGAGGACTCCGATGCCGGACACGACCTGCCACATGTCGATCTCGCTCGACGGTTTCGTCGCTGGGCCCGACCAGAGCCGCGAGGATCCACTCGGCAAGCGTGGGCCAGAGCTCCATAGCTGGCATCTCGGCGACGAGCGCGCCAACGACGCCGATGTGGCGGCGACGGGCTGGCTCATGCGCCCGCGCGGCGCGTACGTCATGGGGCGGAACATGTTCGGGCCGATCCGCAGCGAGTGGGACGAGGACTGGCGAGGCTGGTGGGGTCCCGAGCCGCCTTACCACGCGCCGGTGTTTGTGCTCACCCATCACGCTCACGAGCCGATTGAGATGGAAGGCGGGACGACCTTCCACTTCGTCACCGGCGGCTTCGACGCCGCTTACGCACAAGCGCGTGAGACGGCCGGCGAGGGCGGCGTAGACATCGCGGGTGGCGCCTCGACTGTGCGCCAGGCCCTCATTGCCGGGGTCATCGACGAGCTCGCGCTCGACGTCGCGCCGGTCCTGCTTGGCTCCGGCGAGCGGATCTTCGACGGCGTCGAGTCGTTCGGGTTGGAGCCCGTCGAGGTCTTGCATTCGCCGCTAGCCACACACATTCGCTACCGCCGAGCGGGATGAGCCGATGAGTGGATGGGGCCCGCGACGACGAGCGTCGCTGGCCCCTACTTTCCTGGCCGACTCGTCTTGGGCTCAGCGGTTGTGGTTGACGAACTCGACGTTGTAGCCATCCGGATCGAGCACGAAGGCACCGTAATAGCCCGGGTGGTAGACGCCGCGCTCGCCGGGGCCGCCGTGGTTCTCGTAGCCCGCAGCAAGCGCGGCGGCGTGAAAAGCCCGCACCGTCGCGTCCGAGTCCGCAGGGAATGCGAGATGAACGTGCTTCGTGAGCGGGCGCCCGTCGCGCACGAGCGAGAACGAGAAGTCAGGGCCAGAGAACTGCACACGATCCGGCGATTCGCGCGCCAGGCCGAGCCCGGCGTGCGGCCCGACCGTCGTGTAGAAACGCCGCGACGCCTGCGGGTCGCGGACCCGGAGCCACAGGTGGTCAATACGGCCGTTGGACACAGGGCGCGCACGGCCGACGTGAACTGCCTCGACACTGTTGCCGTCCGGGTCGAGCAGGAAGCCACCGTAGTAGTCAAGGCCGTAGGCCGGGCGCGGGCCGGGCTCGCCATCGCCTAGGTAACCGGCGTCAACGCCCGCCTGCCAGAAGGCGTCGACGGCCGCGCGGTCTAGAGCCCGGAAGCCGACGTGCAAGCCGCGAGTCACAGGGTGCTCGCGGTCGGTCGGCCCGATAGCCCAGTCCTCCCACTCAACCAGCTCGGCGTCTGCGTGGCTCGGCTCGACGCCGAGCGCAGACAGGACGGTGCGGTAAAAGCGCTCGGACACCGCGAGGTCAGACACGGCAATCCCGACGTGGTCAAACATCGCCCCCCGAGGCTACCGTCGCTGGCTTGCGCGGGCCTGAGCGACCGTGCAGAGCGCCGCCGCCGATTCCTCCACACGGGACGCATAAGCGGCGGCCGCTCCGACCCTTCTCCTTCATCGCCTACCGAGCGGCGGCTCCCTGCGTCATCATCGCGCTCAGATCGCTCCCGATCGGCGAGACCAAAGTTGACCGCGACTCGGCGATCCTGACTTCCGGCCAGTCAAACCGACCTCTGCGCACAGCGACGCATCGTCGCCGGCGCTGCCACGTGACCGCTTCCGGATTCTGGGTGCTGTCTCTGGAAAGCAGCAGTAACCGCCCAAGGTCAGGGATCGTGGATCGTGGCGGCCCTGCGGGGCCGCGCTACCGACTTTCGTGTGCGTAACCCGGCTAGCCTGCCGTTCGTGGCCAGGAAAGATGATCCAGATGTTGTCCGCGCGGAGTATGCGAGTGAGACTGGTCTGCTGACGCGTATCTCGATCTACGCCAACGCGCAGGGCGGCAACGCCGACGATGTCGTGGTCGATAGGCTTCTCAAGGGTCCTCGCGGCTCAGTGCTTGAAG
>JBOGYN010000125.1:0-15310 GCA_050696855.1 Solirubrobacteraceae bacterium
CCGGTGGCCGACTCCTCCCCCGCCTCGATCACCCGCTGGAGCTCGCGCCCGCGCCCGACGAAGGGCGCCTCGACGCCGACGCTGCGTCGCGCCCCACCCGCGCCGGCCACCACCCGCAACGCCGTCCAGGCCTGGACAGGCTGATCGCGTCCTTTCAGTTCGTGGAGGCCGGCATCCTCGTACGCAACCGCCGCCTCGCTGGCCCGGCGCGTCACGTCGTCGACCAGCACGGTGCCCGGCGCCGCGATCGACTGCAACCGCGACGCCGTGTTGACCGTGTCCCCGAGCACCATCCCCTCGCCCTCGGATCCGACCTCGACCGCGGCTGAGCCGGTCAGCACCCCGGCCCGCACCCGCAGCTCGGGCATCCCCACCGCCTCGCCCAGGGACGTCACGGCTTCAGTCAGTGACAGTCCGGCCCGGACCGCTCGTTCCGCGTCGTCCTCACGAGCCACGGGCGTGCCCCAGACCGCCATCACCGCATCCCCGATGAACTTCTCCACCGTCCCCCCGTAGCGCTCGATCAGCGTCCGGCAGCGCTCGAAGTACTCCGACAAAAGCTCGCGAACCTCCTCGGGGTCACGATGCTCAGACAGCGTCGTGAACCCGACCAGATCCGCGAACAACACCGACACCAGGCGCCGCTCAGACACAGGTGTTGTGGCGTCCAATGACGCGGGCGAACCCGCGGGCCCGTCCACTCGGGTACCGCAGTGCATGCAGAAGCGGGCACCGGGCACGAGCGGCTCGCCGCACGACGGGCATGCCTGCTCGGCCGGGGTGCCGCAGTGGATGCAGAAACGGCTACCGGCCGGGGTCGGCTCGCCGCAGGCCGGGCACTCAATCTCGGTGACAGCGCTCAAGTGCTCATCCCCGAGATCATGGTAGTCCCGGACTGCGCAACGCGAAAGCGGCGACCCCGGGAGCTGGGGTCGCCGCTCTGCGTCTGTTTATGCGCGGTGGGTAGGTCCCGCGCGTTCCTCCCCGCCTTTACGGGCCGGTCAGGGGGTGATCAGGTCCACCTTGGACCAGACGGCCCCGGCGCTGGAGATGCTGAGATCGGCCTCGTGGACGACGGTCCCCGGGGTCAGGTTGGCCGTGGTGCAGGTCGTCTGGCCGCCCTCGTCGCCTTGGTCGCCTTGGTCGCCCTGGTCGCCCTGGTCGCCCTGGTCGCCCTGGTCGTCGCTACCACCCTGGCTGCCGCTACCACCCTGGTTGCCGCCGCCGTCCGAGCTCATGTCCGAGTGCATCGTGCTCGTCTGGCTCGATGATTCGCAGCTCAGCTCGGTGTCGCCGGTCACGGTGCCGCTCACGGGCGGACCGCTGGTCGGTGTGATCACCAGCGTCGTCCCGTCAAACGAGGTCACGGTGCCGGCGCTGTCACTGCCGGGGGTGCTGGGAGTGCTGCTGGTCCCGGTGCTGCCGCTATTCGCGGCCCGAAAGTGACGGACATGCGTGCGCACGTGATGGCGCTTGGCGTGGTGCTTGGCGTGGTGGCCGTGGGCCAACACCGTGGCCGGCATGACGGCGAGCACAGCAGCTCCCGTCAGCGCAACGATGAAATTCCTCCGCATCAGATACCTCCCTGCGCCCACCGGCAACGGCGAGTGCGTTAATGGTCTTGTACGGGGGAAGAGCCGATCGGGGGCCAAAGGTCACGCGAACCCTGGCCGATCGTCGTCGTGCTCCCGGTCGGGCTCGGATCGGCGCTGGGCGTCGGGCCTGCAGTCGGGCCGCTCCCACCTCCACCATTGGTCGAGCCAGCCGACCCACTATCCGAGCCGGTACTGGGTGAGGATCCGCTGCCCGAGCCTGGGCCCGAGTCCCCGTGGGAGCCCGAGCCGGAGTCGCCGCCCGGGCGTGAGGCCGGAGTGCTGCCTGAGCCGGAGTCCCCGCCCGAGCCTGAGCCCGAACTGCCATCTGAGCCTGCGGTCCGAGCGGAACCGGCGTCGTGACCCGACCCCGAACCTCGGTTTGATCCGCCGCCGTCGCCACTCGACGGATTGTTGACACCATCGCCAGACCGGTCCCCGGACGGGGCACGGGAGTCGCGCCTCGACCCCGAGCCAGAGCCCGCGCCCCGGCTTGCAGACCCGTCCCGGTGACCGGAACCGGCGTCAGGTCGGCGACGGCCGACAGCCCTCGCCGAGGACTGCGCACTCGTCACGGGGTCGGAGGCGTAGAGCCGGACGCCGGCGCCCGACGTGGCGGCGGTGATGCTTCCGGCCGGCGCGGGCGCGCCGTGGCCAGCCGAAGCAGTCCGCACCAGCCCGGGATGCGCGCGATGCGCACGGACCGAGTGGGCGGGGTGGCTCTGTACGGCGATCCCAGTGGCGATCGCGCCGGCGGCGGCGAACACGCCCACCTTGGCCATCAGACCGCCGGCCGACGCTGCGCCAGCGGTCATCGCCAATTCCGAGCCGGTTCCCGAGTTGGAACCGGCGGCGGCCAGCCATCGCGCGAGCGGGTATGGGGTGAAAGCCGTGATCGCGGAGCGCAAGGCCAGGCGAGCCCGGTGGACGAGCTGGCGTACGGCTCCTTCTGAGATGCCGAGCGACGAGGCCAGTTCGGTGCGGCTCAGTCCCTGCAGGGAGCTGCCCACAAGCGCCTGGCGCTGGCGGCTCGGTAGGCCGTCCATGGCCGCGAGAACAGAGCGCACGCGGGCGCGACGCTCGACGAACGCCTCGAGCGGCTCGCCACTGGCGTCGGACTCCTCGAGCGGAACGTCCACAGAGGCGGGGGCCCGGACCGCCGCGTGGCGCAGAATCGCGTGCAGCCATCCGCGAGGATGGACGACCTCGGCGCCCGCGGCCAAAGCTGCAAAGGCACTGAGAAAGGTCTGCTGAACGACATCCTCGGCGTTGCCGTTCGCGCTCAGCCGCCGGGCATGGGCCAGAAGCTCGACCCGATAGCGCACGGCCAGGATCGCGAACGCCCGCGCGTGACCGTCGCGCGTGAGGCTCAGCAGCCGGGCGTCGGATTGCGAACCGAGGTAAAGGTCAGATAGCCATGGGCTCATATGCATCCGGACTCCGCTGACAGCCCATCCTTCCCCACCCGTGCGTGCGCTCGCAGCCGGCCCTCGCCTCCGGGGCGGGAAGGATACCCCCTCACCGTCGTCTCTAAGAGCGCACACCGGGTCTCGAGCCCAACCGAACATTTCTCGTCAGGAGTCCGTCCATGCGCCTTTCTCTCCCCGCCCTCGCCGCTGTGCCCGTCGCGCTGCTGCTCGCGGCCTGTGGCTCGAGCTACTCGAACTCGAGCCCCGCCGCGACCCCGGCCGCCTCCGCTACGCCAGCCAGTGCGACCGTGCACGCCACCGCCAACTCGACCATCGGCACGACCGTGCTCGTCAACGCTCGTGGCCTGACGCTCTACCGGCTGAGCGGCGAGCGCACCGGCCACTTCATCTGCATCAAAGGCTGCCTGCACCTCTGGCACCCGCTGACCGTCTCGGCCGGAAGCCGGCCGGGCGGAGGCGTAAGCGGGCTGGGCGTGATCAAGCGTCCCGGTCTCGGCGACCAGGTCACCTACAACGGCATGCCCCTCTACACCTTTGCTCAGGATCAGTCGCCCGGGCAGGCCAAGGGCCAGGGGTTCAAGGACGTCGGGACCTGGAATGCCGTCAGCACGGGTGGCCATTCGAGCACGAAGCCGCCCGCGAGCTCGTCGAGCAGTGGCAGCAAGTACGCGTACTGACCCGTGAAGAGCAGTTGCTTGAGCCCAGGCAGCGTCACCGCGGCCCTGCTGCTGGCCACGACGCTGCCGGCGGGCGCCATGGCCCGGGCCGCGCCGACTGACCACCGGCACGCTGGGACGGCGCGACTTGGCGCCCTCTCCCCTGCCCTCCGGGCGCCCTCGCTGGTCGCGCTCCCCGCCAGGCCTCAGGCGGGCGAGCGCGTCCGGCTGACCCTACTCAACGTCCCCAGCGGCCTGCGAAGCGTCGCCTGGCAACTGAGCGGCGCGCCGGCCGGCATGCGTCAAACCCTGGGCGCCGCGCAGATCAGCGTCGTCTTTGTCCAGGCCGGCGTCCATCGTGTGGCCGTGCAGCTGATCGGCGCCGCCGCCAGTCAATCGCGTGCCCTGTTCGTCACCGTCGCCCCGGCGTCGCGTCGGCCCGGCGCGCTCGCCTCGCCCGCGGGGCGGGCACACCCGCACCGGGCCTTCACCCCGCGCCACCTCGCCCCGCGCCATGTCACCCCGCGCCACCTCGCTCCGCACCAGGTCACCCCGCATCATCTCGCCCGTGCCACGGGCGATCCTGCCGTGGGTATCGCGGACTTTCACTTCACGCCGTCCGCGATCACCATCCACGTCGGCGACACCGTCACCTGGACCAACTCCGGACCGAGCGGCCACACCGCGACCGCTCACGACGGAAGCTTCAACACCGGCAAGCTGAGCCGCGGTCACAGCGCCTCACACACGTTCAGCAGCGCCGGCACCTTCGCGTACTTCTGTTCTATCCATCCCTTCATGCACGGAACGGTCACGGTCTTGGCCGCGACGACAACGAGTCCGTCGCCTGCCGCCGCCAGTCCGAACAGCGCCTCGCCCGCGACCACCCCGACCGCGCCGGCTCCCACCGCGACCGCTGCCGCCGGGCCCACCTTGCCTAACACCGGTCTGGCGATCGGTCAGGAAGTCGGCGCCGGTCTCGCCCTGATCGCCCTCGGACTGCTGGCGCGCCGAGGAGTGCGGGCCCGGCGAGCCTGATCCGGGGCCGCTCGTATTAGAGCGTGGCGCCGTGCTCAACGGCGAAGCGACCCCGGACCTCGCAGGCCAGGTCACCGTTCGGGGTGCGCAGCCGCAGTGAGGCGTCGGCGACCGAGCAGTTGCGGACCTGTCGCCCCGGACCCCGGGGGCTGGCGTAGTCCCAGCTGACGGTCACGTTCGCGGGCGCGGCGACCGTGAGCTCGAGCGCCCGGCCGGCGGCCATCGGCACGTGGACGGTCGTCTGCTCGCCGTCGAGCTCGCGCCGGATCCCGCCGCGACGCGCGGTGGTCAGGATCCGGCCGTCAAGGCACAGCGCCCCGGCCGCGATCCACGGTGTCTGCAAAGGCCCGAGCCGTATGCGGACGAGGATCAGCTCGATCCAGCCCGATTGGTCCGCGCCGAGGCCACCGGCGTGCAGCCAGGACCACTGCTCGGCATGCTCGGTTCCCCAGTTGTGACCGACCATCCCCTCCCAACCGGCGAGCGTCACGACGGGGGCATCCGCGGTCACCCGGATCGAGCCCGAAACGCTCGCGGCGGGCGCGAGGGCGACCCCGTTCGAGCGGGGGACGGGCCGGTCATAGAGCCAGCGGGCGGGCAGGTAGGCCAGCTCGCCGGCGCGGGACTCCCAGCTGAGGTCCCAGGCCAGCTCGGCAATCGCTCCGCGCGCACGGCCCGGGCCGAACTCGCCGAGCGACGAGCGCGACCAGGCGGCGCCGGGCCCGCGGAGCGGATCGGGAGCGGTGACGCGCGCCGGGAGCGGAGCCGGCGCGGCGCGATCAAACCAGGTCAGCCAAACCGTGGCGCGCGCCGCCTCCCCGGGTCGCTTGAGTGTCGTGTGTCGGAGCCAGAGAGCGCGACCACCGGCCGGATCCACAGCGGTCAGGAAGTGGGATTCGTACAGCCCCGCGCCCAGCGAGGCCGACGGAGCGCGGGCGATGGCCAGATCGCGCATCAAACCCGATCGTAAGCGACCCGAACACCCGACCCGACCACCCGACCTGCCGCCCGCTCCATCCGAGCATGCAGTTTGTGAAAATCTTGCCCTGGCGCCGGAAGTTTGGCGCAAAATTGAGGCTCAGCCTGCGCGAGAGGAAAAACTCGGACGGCGGGGCCAGGTTTGGCGCGTTTTGCAGGTCGAGAGAGGCCGGATTTCACCGTGCCCATGCCCGCCCGCCCGGCCCGCCCCGCTCGCTCGCTCGCTCGCTCAGAAGAGCCGCAGCGAGAGCCAGAGCAGCCCGGCCGCTGCCACCAGCGCCGGCGGCACGGTCAGCAGTCCGAGGCGCACGAACTCCCCCGCGCCGTACTCCACCCCCTAAGCCCGGAGCACCCGTCGCCACAGCAGCGTGGCCAGCGAGCCGACCTGAGCCAGGTTGGGTCCGACGTTGACCCCGACGAGCACGGCCAGGACCGGCCCGGTGCCAAAGCCGGCCCCAACCGGGATCAGGATCAGGGTGGCCGGAAGGTTGTTGACCAGGTTGGCCAGCACGCCGCTGATCGCCGCCACCAGGATCAGGTCCGCGAGCGTCGCACCCGCCGGAAGTACGTCGCGGACAGCGCCGGTGAGCCCGTGCACACTGGCGGTGGCCACGATCACACCGAGCCCGAACACGAAGATCAGAAAGCCCGGCTCGGCGGCGCGCAGAAGCCCGAGCACCGCCGCCATCCCCCGCCCGGCCCCGGCCCCGGCCCCGGTCCCGGAGGACAGAACCGGCACGTTGATGACTACCGCTCCGGCCACGGCCACCCAGACGGGGGCAACGCCGAGCGGTGAGCTGAGCGCGAAGCCGAGCAGGGTGAGCCCGAGCACCGTGACGGCAAAGCGCGGCACCGGCCGCTCGGGCTCGGCGCGTGTCTCGGCCGCCGCCCCCAGTCCGGCCGCCGCAACGCCCCCTACCCGGCTGGCAACACCCGGCTGCGTCTCGCCATCGTGGCCAACCCCGCCCGGTGACCAGCGCGAGATGACCAGCCATTCGATCGCCACCGCCCCGAGCGTTGGCAGGGCCATCAACACGGCGAAGTGCGCGAACGAGAGACCGCTGGCCCGGAACGCCAAGAGGTTGGTGAGGTTGGAGACCGGCAGCAGCAGCGAGGCGGAGTTGGCCAGATGGGCGCAGGCGTAGAGAGGGCGCTTGGGATCGGTGCGCAGACGGGCGGTGGTGGCGAGCACAATCGGCGGCAGGAGCACGACGGTGGCGTCGAGCCCGAGCACGATCGTCACCACGGAGGCGACCGTGAACACGAGGACCAGCAGCCGGCGGCCGTCACGTCCCGAGCGCCGGGCCATGATCTGGCCGATGGCTTGAAACAGACCCTCGCACCGGCAGCCCTCGGCGATCAGGAGCAGGGCGGCCAGGAAGCCGACCGTCGGTCCCAGCGACCGCAGCGAGGCTTCGGCCCGCGAGAGGCTGATCGCCCCCACGGCCAACAGCACGAGCGCGCCGGCCAGCGCCGCGGCCGCTTCGGACACGTGCCTGGGCCTGACCAGCGCGACCGCCAGCGTGGCCGTCAGGGCGAGGAGCGCGAGCGGCAGGGCGACCGCGTCAGCCATGCCGAGCCTCCGTCAGCCATGCCGAGCCTCCGTCATCGACCGCCGAGCCTCCGTCATCGAACGCCGAGCCCCAGCCACCGACCGGGCCGCCGCCAGGCGAGCCACCCCTGCTGCCCGGGCGGGCTACGCGCCCGAGCGCGCCGCTCGCCAGACCGACAGGCCGAGCACGGCCAAGGTGGCCAAGGGCAGGATCCACCAGGCCGCCGCGCCGGCTCCCGCCACGATCGCCGTCACCGCCAGCGCCACAATCACGCCGACCGCGATCCGCCAGTCGTCGCCGACCACGAAGTCCCAGAGGAAGCGCGCGAGCGCCTCCAGACGGTTCATGCGTGCACCGCCGCCTCATCGGCCCGCGCCTCCGACGTCCGCGGGCCGGGGTGGCGCTGCGTGACAGTGGCCATAGCCAGAGCGAGGATCAGAGTCCCGGGTATCAGGGCCAGCAGGGCCGCGTCGCTGCCGGGCCAATGGGCTCCGGCTCCCTCTGCCCCCCAGAACATCCCGAACGAGGTCAGCATCACACCGACGCCGAACTTCATCTTGTTCTCGGGCACGCGCGAGAGCGGTGCGTGGACAATGAGCCCGGTCAGAACGACCACGGCCACCGCGACGCCCGCGGCAATCGCGGCCAGGTCGACCCGATGCTGGTTGGCGCCGAAGGTGAGCACGATGAAGATCACCTCGAGCCCCTCGAGAAAAACGCCCTTGAAGGCCACCGTGAACGAATAGCCGTCGAATCCGCTGGCCACCGACCCGGCGCCGCTGGCCGCCGCGCGCTCCTGCGCGAAGTTCTCGGACTCGTCGTGCAGGGCCTTGTGACCCGAGGCCCTGAGGATCGCCTTGCGCAGCCATTGCAGCCCGAATACCAGCAGGAGACCGCCGACGACCACGCGGAGGACATTGATCGGCAGGGAGGTCAGCGCCGGCCCCAGCCCGGCCGTGACCACTGCCAGCACCCCGATGGCGGCACCGACGCCGATGAAGGCCGAGCGCCAGCTGCGGGTGAAGCCCACCGCCAGAACGATCGTCAGCGCCTCGACAGCCTCCACTGTGCAAGCCAGGAACACCGACAGAGCGAGCCCAAATTCGGCGCCGCTCATGGCCGTCGAAAGGTGATCAGGTGCACAAGGACAAGCACTGTTCTTCGCAAGGCTAGTGGGGGCTCAGGCCGTCTTGACGGCGGCCGAGGCGCCCAGGTCAAGCTCGTCTACGGCCAGCTCGCGCAGCTTGAACTTCTGCACCTTGCCGGTGACGGTCATCGGGAACGCGTCGATCAGCTTCACGTAGCGAGGAATCTTGTGATGGGCGATCTTGCCGCGGCAGTAGCTGGCGATCTGCTCGTGGTCGGGCGACGTCCCTTCGCGCGGAATGATCCAGGCCATCAGCTCCTCACCGTAGCGCTGATCAGGCACCCCGATCACCTGGACATCGGCCACGTCTGGATGCCCATAGAGGAACTCCTCGATCTCCCTGGGATAGAGGTTCTCACCGCCGCGGATGACCATGTCCTTGATCCGCCCAACGATGTTGACGTAGCCCTCGGCGTCCATTTCGGCCAGATCTCCGGTGTGCATCCAACCGTCCTCGTCGATCGCCTCTCGAGTGCGCTCGGGATCGTTCCAGTAGCCGAGCATGACGCTGTAGCCGCGGGTGCACAGCTCGCCGCTCTTGCCGCGGGGCACGGTCTCGCCGCTCGCATCCTCGCGCTCACAATCCACGATCTTGATCTCGACGTGGGGCACGACCCGGCCGACGGTGCCCACGCGCTTCTCGAGCGGGTCATCGAATGCGGTCTGAATCGACACCGGGGAGGTCTCGGTCATCCCGTAGCAGATGCCGACCTCGCTCATATGCATGCGCTCGATCACGCGGCGCATGACCTCGACCGGGCACGGCGACCCGGCCATGACCCCGGTCCGCAGCGACTTGAGATCAAACTCGTCAAAGCGGGGGTGGTCGAGCTGGGCGATGAACATCGTCGGCACGCCGTAGAGCGAGGTGCAGCGCTCGGCCGCGACGGCGGTCAGGGTCGCTTCGGGCTCGAAGGCGGGCGCCGGGATGACCATCGCCGCTCCGTGCGAGGTGCAGGCGAGATTCCCGAGCACCATGCCGAAGCAGTGATAGAAGGGCACGGGGATACAGACCCGGTCAGACTCGGTGTAGCGGCAGCCCTCGCCGACCAGAAAGCCGTTGTTGAGGAGGTTGCGATGGGTGAGCGTCGCCCCCTTGGGAAATCCGGTCGTGCCACTCGTGTACTGAATGTTGATCGCGTCGTCGGGGGCGAGCTCAGCGGCGCGGGCGGCGAGCTCGCCGGTCGAGACGTCGGCACCGGACGCCAGCAGCTGATCCCAGTCGGGCCCGTCGAGGAACACCACCCGCTCGAGCTCGGTCAGCCCCGGGCGGACATCGGTCACCATGCTCCGGTAGTCGGAGGTCTTGAACACCGGCGCGGCGATCAGCATCCGGCAGCCGGATTGGCGCAGGACGTACTCGAGCTCCGAGGTCCGGTAGGCCGGGTTGATGTTGACCAGGATCACGCCCAGCTCGGCGGTCGCGTACTGCACGAGCGTCCACTCGACCCGGTTGGGACTCCAGATTCCCATCCGATCACCCCGCTCCAGGCCGGCGGCCATCAGTCCACAGGCGAGTTCGTCGACCGCGGCGCCGAGCTGCGCGTAGGTCAGGCGCGTCCCCTGGTGGCACGAGACCAGCGCCTCACGGTCCCCGTGGCGGGCGATCGTCTGATCGAGGTTGGCGCCGATCGTCTCCTCGAGCAGGCCCGGAGCGGCGGCCCCGCGCGCGTAGGACAGCTCGGTGTCAGGGTTCACCGTCCGGATGTTACGGCGAGACGAGTCAGCGAGTTGGCACCTTCGTCACGGTGCGGCGCCGGTGGCTCGGCCAAAGCGTCCAGGGCAGGTGATCGCCTCAAACGCGTCACAGACCGCCACGATCCGCGCGCCGAGAGGGATCTTGTCGCCGGCCAGCCCGTCCGGATACCCGCCACCGTCCCAGCGCTCGTGGCTGGCCCGGACGAGCCCGGCCACCGGTCGCAGGGCGGGCGCCGCATTGAGGATGCGCTCGCCGATCGCCGGATGCTCACGCATGAAACGCCATTCGGATTCCGAGAGCGGCCCCGGTTTGTTGAGGATCTGATCGGGAACGGCGAGCTTGCCGATGTCGTGCAGCTCCGCGGCTCGCAGCAACTCATCGATCTGCTCGGAGTCCAGCCCCAGGTCGCGCCCGACCATGCTGGCCAGGGACCGGACACTGGTGACGTGATCGTGCAGTTCGGGCGTGCGCTCGGAGAGCAGCTGCATGAGGACGTCGCGGGCTTGAGTCCGAGCGGCACCGAGTCCCCGCGCCTTGTCCGCGTACATCCGCTCGTCGGCGAGCTGGAGCGCGGCCGAGGCGGTGGCGGCATCGTCGGGAAGCACGGCCAGCCCCAGCGACGCGCTCACCGTAAAGGCGCCGCCCTGCTCGACCAGGGCAGCCGCCGCTGCGGTCACCACCGGGTCATCGCGCTGGAAGCGGCCGTACAGCAGCACGCAGAACTCGTCGCCGCCCAGCCGGTAGGCCCGACCGTGCCCATCCACGGCGTCTGTCAGGGCGATCGCGAGCCGGCCCAGGAGGACGTCGCCCGCCGCGTGCCCGAAGGAATCGTTGTAGCGCTTGAAACCGTTGAGATCGAAGAACAGATCGCCGCCACGAGGGTGAGCAGGATCGTGTGGGGCGCTTCGGAGGCCGGCTCGCCCGGCTGATACCGAGCTGGGATCCAGGCGGCGAGCGCAAACAGGCACATCGAGGCCGGCCACATCACGTCGAGCAGCGTTCCCGTCTGATAGGTGCCGGTGGCGGTCTGGAACGTGAAGACGATGTCGGCGCCGGCCGTGACGATGATCGCCATCCCGAGCGTCAGCCAGCCGCGACCGGGGCGCCAGCCCGACAGCGAGTAGGCGACGGCGACGAAGATCAGGAGCACGAAATCGCCCACCGGATAGGCCAGATTGACCGCATCGGCGAGCCAGCGGCTCGAGCCGCTGCGCACCACGGTGTCGAAGACCAGGGCGGCGGCGCCGGCGGTGACCGTGAGACCGACAACCCCGCCGTCGAGCCACTGGGCGGCGCCGGCCCGGCGCAGGCGGGCACGGATCAACAGCATCAGGGCGATATAGGTGGCCGGGAACATGGTCAAATAGAAGCCGTCGGCGAGCGACGAGTAAGGCGGATTGGCCACGTCGTCGAGCCACAGCGTCCAGGTCAGGTCACCCGCCGTCCAGGCGAGCAGCCCGACGGCCAGAAGCCCCCAGGCGAGGCGGTCAGCGCCGCCCCGCAGCACGCGCGCGCCCAGCACGGCGACGGCGAGGACCTCCAGGCCGGTGTAGACGTCCTTGTCGGCCACGCCCTGCAGAGCCGAGCCGCCGATCCCGGTGATCGCCTGCCCGGCCTCAAAGGCCAGTCCGATCATCATCGCGGCGATCGCGAAACTGAGGATGGGATGGGTTCGGAGTCGTGGCAAAGCAGGTGACGAGCGCGGAGGCGTCTGCCCGGTCTCCTCGCGCCGCAGTCACTCATCGGCCCGTCCTGGCGGGTTCTGTAGCCGCGCCGGCGTCGCCGCCCGCGCTCAGGCCGGCTCGATCCCCCAGGTGGCCCGGTGGGTCTCGCCGGGCTCCAGCGAGATCAGACCCGCGCCCGAGACCAGCGCGTTGGGCGCGCAGGTCATCGGCTCGGCGGCGAGCCCTCGGCGCCGAGTGGCCGGGGCCAGCGTGTCGCCGGTGAACAGCATCAGATAGCGGTACGCATCATCCAGCCACAGGTTGAGCCCGTCCTGGCCGTCGTGCGTCCGAAGCCGAACCCGAGCCAGTCCGTCGTCGTCCCGGGCCAGGTCGGTGTAGCCAACGTCCAGGCGCGCCGTGCCGATCGGACGCGCCGCCGTGTAGTCGAAGGGCGTCCCGGCCGTAGCGTGGACATCGGTCGGGATGCCGTGCGCGTCGGCCTCCAGAAAGCTGCGCCCCGGCGCCTGGAGGATCAGCTCGTCGATCGTGTCCGTGCCGAGCGTTAGGTAGGGGTGAAAGCCGGCCCCGTAGGGGCACGCGTCAGCACCGGCGTTGGTGGCCACGGTCGTGACCGAGAGGCCACCGGGGCCGAGGGCGTACTCGATGCGCAGATCCAGAACCCCCGGCCAACCGGGCTGGGGATGGAGACGGTGCTCGACGGCGAGTCGGCCCGCCTCGTGCTCGACCGCACGCCAGCTGACCCAGCGAACCAGGCCGTGGATCGCGTTGCCGGCCTCCGGCTCGCTCAGGGCGAGACGGAACGAGCGGCCGCCGTACTGGTAGCGCCCGTCACGGACGCGGTTGGGCCACGGGATCAGCGGCTGGCCACGGCCGCCGCTGCACATCTGGTCGCGTCCGTAACCATCCACTCGGGCGCCGTCGGCGGTGCTGTAGCGCCGCAGTCCGCCGCCCACCTCGACGATCACCGCGCGCTGGTCGCCGTGGCGGATCTCGGACTGGAGGCCGGAGGGCGGCTCAGGCTCGGGCACGGCCCGGACACTACGCGCTCACCGCCGTTAGATCACGCGCTGCCGCGCCGACGTGTCTCTCCCTCATACTTTTCAGGGTGCCTTCATTAGTCAGGACCAGCGAGGCTCCGTGTCAGGTCCTGCGCGAGGACGCGGAGCTGGGTGAGGCGGTCAGCGTCGAACACCGCGAGCAGGCGATCGCCGAATGCCTGGCGGAAACGGTGGGGCTGGCCCGCGGCCGGTGGCGCGCCGGGGGTGAGCCGACGCTGCGCGACGGGATCGGCCTGCTGGTCCTCGACGGCCTCCTGCTGCGCCGGGTCGGGATCGACGGCCGGTTCGGCGCTGAGCTGCTCGGCGAGGGTGACCTACTTCGCCCGTGGCAGGGCGACGACCCCGCCTCGATCCTTTCCCACACGACCGGCTGGCGAGTGCTCGAGAAGACCCGTCTGGCGTTGCTCGACGGGCCGGCGGCACAACGGATGGCGGCCTATCCCGCGCTGACCGGGGAGCTGGTCGGCCGGGCGCTGGAGCGTTCGCGAAATCTGGCCGTGAACATGGCCATCGTCCAGCAGGCTCGGGTCACCACCCGCTTGCACATGCTCCTGTGGCACATGGCCAACCGCTGGGGCCGGGTCCGCAGTGAAGGCGTGATCGTGCCCTTGCATCTCACCCACTCCGTGCTCGGCGATCTGGTCGCCGCTCGCCGACCGACCGTAACCAGCGCGCTATCCGAGCTCGCCCGCAATGAGCTCGTGCGCACCTCGGGCCGCGGCTGGCTGCTGTACGGCGATCCTCCCGGCGAGCTGCTCGAGCTCCAAGAGATAGCCCCGGGGGGCGGGTGAGCCCTACTTGACGATTACGGTCGCCTTCATGAAGGCGTGGAACTGGCAGTAGTACGCGTAGGTGCCCGGTCGCTTCAGGACCACCGCTTTGCTCGCTCCAGCCGCCACGCTGCCGGTGTCAAACGCCTTGGCGGTGCTGGTCGCCGTGTGGGCCGTCTGGTCGTGGTTGGTGAACGTGACTTTGGCCCCCACGGGCACGGTGATCGTCGCGGGCTTGAAGGCGTAGCCGCTGATCGAGACGCTCACGGCCTTGGAACCGGACCCCGTGGCGGGGGCGCTCGCCGTGGTGTGCGGCTTGGCGGCGGCGGGCGAAGAGCTCGAACTGCTCGATCCGCACGCTGCCAGCACGAGCGCCACGAATAGCGCGCTGAGCGTTCTCGGAAGGGTCATGACTCCAATACGCGTGCAGGGCGGATCCAGATCACAGTGATCCGACGTATCGAGAGGTCCGTATACGGGGCGGTAACCAAAACGAAGGAGACCGATGTCCGACGCCGTGCACAGCACGGACGCCGGCCCGCGGACGCACCTCCTCCACCGGGGATCGCGCCGTCACATCCTCCCGAACGCTTCAATGGGTCCCGTGCCCGTGTTCAGATCACCGCGAAATCCACGCCCCGAGCTCCTCACCCTCGCTGATGAGGACCTGATGCAGCTCGTCCACGACGGCGATCAGGGCGCGTTCGAAATCATCTTCGAGCGCCACAGCACGGTCGCCTTCTCGCTCGCCTACCGGATGTGTGGACGGCGGACGATGGCCGAGGACATCGTCCAGGAGGCCTTCCTCTCACTGTGGCGCAGCGGCGCCCGCTACGACCGAGGGCGGGGCAGCGTCCGGTCCTGGGTCCTCGGGGTCGTCCACAACCGAACGATCGATGCCTTCCGGCGCGAGACAGTGAGGGCGGGACGCGATGTGGCCGACGACGGAGCCCTGGAGCGCATGCCGGCCAAGGAGCGCACCGACGCCGAGGTGCAGCGGCGCGACGAGGCCGACCAGGTGCGCAGCGCGCTGGGCGAGCTGCCCGCCGACCAGCGCCGGGTGATCGAGCTCGCCTACTTCGGGGGCTTCAGTCACAGCCAGATCGCCGACATGCTCAAGCTCCCGGCGGGTACCGTGAAGGGACGGATGCGACTCGGTTTGTCCAAGCTGAAAATCGCCCTCGGCGGGCCCGCCGGGGTGACACCATGACGAGCGAGATGACCCACGAACACTTTGATGCCGACGGCCACGATTGGGGCGAAAACCTGGCCGCCTACACATTGGGCGCCCTCGATGACCACGAGGCCGAAGCCTTCGAAGCTCATCTCGCGGGGTGCGCCAGCTGCCGCGACGAGCTGGCGGCTTTTCAGGGCGTCGTCGACGCGCTGCCGGCGAGCGTCCCGGCCTATCCGGCCTCTGAGAAGCTGCGCCGCAAGCTCATGGCCGCCGTGGCCGCCGAGCCCAAGGGCGCCGAAGCCGCCGAGCCCAAGGCCGCCCGAGCGCACGCGCGCCCGCGCCGGTGGGCACTGCCGTGGGGTGAGCTGAGTCCCCGGCTGGGCCTGGCCATGGCCGCCTTCGCGGCCCTGGTCGTGGTGGCGGCCGGCGCGCTCACCCTGGGCAGCGGAGCCGCCCGCACACGGGTCATCGCGGCGCAGGTCATCTGCTCTCCGGGGACCGCACAGGTGAGGCTTACCGGAGGTCAT
>JBOGYN010000126.1:0-1605 GCA_050696855.1 Solirubrobacteraceae bacterium
GGTAGCCTGCGCCACCTTGATACCGAACGCCCTGACCCTGGGTTTCGCTTTGCTGTTGGTGACCGGCGCGGCCGGGGTGGCCGGCGCCGTCGCCGGCGGTCATGGGCGCAGCGCGCCCGCGGTGGTCACCTGCCCCGGTTGGGGCCACCCGGCGCTGGCCGCCGATCCACGACCCCACGCCCTCCGCGTGTTCGCGATCCAGTTCGAGCAACGCCCGGCGCTGATGAAGAGCCCCGCCGACTACCGGCGTGCCGTCGACTGCTCCCTGCGCACCGAGGTGCTCCCCCACCTCGCGCGCGGGCGCACCAACCTGGTCGTGTTCGACGAGGACATCGGCCTCGAGACACTCGCCATCGGCCCCCGAGGCGCCGCCGCCCGGGCCGGGCTGAGCAGCGGCGACCCCGCCTGTCATGGGGCGCCGCTGTGTCCGACAATCGACACGCTGGCGGCGTTGAACGGCGGCTATCGGCGCGCGCTGGGCTATCTGCACGCGCGCTTCCCGCGGCTCGCCGGCGAGGCCGGCCAGGCCTTCGTCGCCGCCACCGACGAGTTCGTGCGCGTGTTCATGACCACCATGTCGCAGGCGGCGCGTCGTTACGGCGTCTACGTGATCGCCTCCAACTCCCAGGCCCCGTTTCGGGTCGACCGCAGCCCGGCCGCCGTCTCCGCTCTCGCCGATCCGGGCCGTCCCCGGGTGCGTTCGGTGTACGCGCCGACCGCGGGCGTCGCCTATGACCAGACCTTCGTGTGGAGCCCGCGCGTGCTGCACCGGGGTGCCCCCATCCCCCTGGCCAACCTCGTCGCGGTCAACCGCAAGGTGCCGCTGACGCTCTTTGAGCAGCAGCTCGGCTTTGCCCCCGGCCCGAGCACCGGACCAGCCGCGCGGGCCAACCTGCGCCCGGTGACGATCACCGGCACCGGCGCCCGGCTCGGGCTTGCGACCAGCCTCCCAGCCTTTGCCTACGGCCCCGCCTCGCGCCGGCACGCCTGCGATGACGTCGCCATTACGTACATGCGCTGCCTCGACCGGCTCGGCGCCAACGTCCTCATCCAGGCCGACGCCAATGACGGGCTGTGGACGGGCGCGGACCGCCACGAGCTGTGGCAGCCGCTGTCCTGGATGGGGTCCGCTTACCGGGCGGTCAGCGACCCCACCGTTCACTTCGCCTACGCTGTCAACCCGTTCATGGTGGGCAACCTCGCGGATATCCCCTTCGACGGCCAGAGCGCGATTCTCGAGCGCGAGCGGCGCGGCACCGGCTGTCACTACGTCGGCGACCGGGTGGCCGTGGCGGGCGACGACCTGGCGATGTTCCATCGCTATGCCGGGGCCAAGTCCCAGTTCCTGGCCCTGGCGCCGTGGGTCATCGCCGACACCAACCGCACCCGCCTGCGCGCCGCCGGCTCCGCCTTGGCCGCCGGCGGGCCCTCGGCCGACCGCTACGTGCAGACGGCGGTGATCGCCGACCTGCCCTTCCCGGTCGATCGCGTCCGCGCCGGCTGCGTGATGGCCGGTCGATGACCGGGATCTCGCGCCGCGAGGCGCTGCTCGGCGCCGCCGGAGCAACGGCCGCCGCGCTCGCCGACGTCGGGCCGGCCGCGGCC
>JBOGYN010000127.1:0-9848 GCA_050696855.1 Solirubrobacteraceae bacterium
AGGTCGACCTCGCGACCGAGTTCGACGTCAGCCGCGGTGTCGCGCGGGAGACGATCCGCGCGATGGAGGAGCGCGGTCTGATCACCGTCAAGCACGGCAAGGGCGCGACGATCAACGAGTTCAGCGAGTGGGACGTGTTCGATGCGGACGTCCTCGCCGCGACCCTCGACACCGAGCGCGGCGGCGAGGTCTTGGCCGACTACCTGGAGTGCCGTAGGTTGTTGGAGGTCGAGGCTGCCGGCCTCGCCGCGGAGCGCGCGACAAGAGCCGATGTCGCCCGCATTTCCGACGCATTCGCGCGGATGGAGGGTACGACCACCCGGCCGGCAAGCCAAGCTGCTGAGGAGCGGTTCCACGAGGCCGACGTCGCCTTTCATCAAGCGCTGATCAATGCGACGGGCAATCGCGCATTGGCGCAGCTCGTCGAGCGGCTCCACTCGGTGCTCGTGCTCGCGCGC
The DNA here is from genome assembly GCA_050696855.1 of Solirubrobacteraceae bacterium. GTDB lineage: Bacteria > Actinomycetota > Thermoleophilia > Solirubrobacterales > Solirubrobacteraceae > Palsa-465. The sequence continues at coordinate 459 of JBOGYN010000127.1, forward strand.
CACCCACTAGCGCGGCCCCGCTACCGGCAGGAGCGCGCGCTGCCCGAGCATCGGCGGATCCTCGAGGCCGTCGCCGCGGGGGACCCGGATGCGGCTCAGCGGGCGATGAGCGATCACCTCGACACGATCGCCGGTTATCTCGGCGAGTATCGCCGCAAGCCGCGGCGCAGGCGCGGCCAGCGGGTGGCTCGGAGCTAGGCGAGCCGTTCGCGGAGCTTGACTCACCTGACATCCAGTGATTAGATCACTGACGTGCAGAGCGCGTCCCGAGCACCCGACGGTTACAACGGCTTGGGGCAAGTCCTGGTCACCTGGCCCGACTACGATCCCGACGGGCTCCGCGCCGGCAAGGCGCTGAGCGACGCCGGGCTGACGGCTCTCCTCGCCCCGAAAGTCGGGGCTCGGACGACGGCCCAGGTGAGGCGACTTGCCGCCGACGCCGTGGCCGCGATCGTCAGCACGGATCCGTTCGACGCGATGGTCCTCGATGCTTGTCCTCATCTGCGGGTGATCGCTCGGGTCGGGGTCGGAGTCGACTCGATCGACCTCCACGCGGCGACCGCCAGAGGCGTCGCTGTCACGATCACCCCGGGCGCGAACGAGGTGACCGTCGCGGACCACACGATTGCCTTGATGCTGGCCGTGTTGCGCCGGGTGTGCGAGCACGACCGCGGGGTGCGGAACGGCTCGTGGAACCGCACCGGTCAGCACGCGCCCTGGACGTTGACCGGGGCGACCGTCGGGCTCGTCGGCTTCGGGCGAATCGGTCGGCTGGTCGCGGAGCGGCTCGCCGGGTTTGGCGTCCGACTGCTCGCCACCGATCCAGTCACCCCGACCGGCCACGGTGTCGAGGCGGTGGAGCTGCCGGAGCTCCTGCGCCGCTCCGGCGTGGTGTCGATCCACACTCCGCTGACGCCGGTGACTCATGGCCTGATCGACGCGGACGCGCTCCGCCAGATGCAGTCCCATACGGTGCTCGTCAACACCTCGCGTGGCGGCATCGTCGACGAGCACGCACTGCTGCGCGAGCTGACGACCGGCGGCCTTCGCGGAGCGGCGCTCGATGTGTTCGCTTCGGAGCCGCCACATGGATCTCCGCTCCTGGAGCTGCCCAACGTCGTCGCCAGTCCCCACAACGCCGGGCTCAGCGCCGACTCGATCGAGCACATGGTGCGTCGAGCGACGGCGTCGGTACTAGACGCCCTCGCCGGCCGGTTGCCACAGGACTTGGCGAATCCCGAGATTGCCAATCATCCGTGGTTCACGGGCGGGGGCGTCGGCGGGGCGGTCGATAAACGATCCGTCGGCCAGGTTCGTGGTCGCTAACACTCTGTCGTCCCGACTAGCGGCGGGCGACCGGTTGGTGGGGACTGTCCTGACGCTCCCGGGCGCGACCGCGGCCGAGCTCCTGGCGGAGCCGTTCGACCTCGTTTGGGTCGATCTCGAGCACGCTGCTCTCGGCCCGCTCGAGGCTCAAGACATGATTCTCGGCGCTCAGGCTGCTGGCGCGTTCGCGCTCGTCCGCCTCCCGGCCGACGCACACACGCTGATGGCTGCGATGCTCGATGCCGGGGCTGACGGCGTGGTGCTGGCCGGCGTCACCTCGGTGACCATGGCTGCCGCGGCTATTGACAAGACGAGCCATCCGCCGGACGGATCGCGGGGCTGGGGGCCGAGACGCGTGACACTCCGTCAGCGCGGTACCGGACGTCGCCCTGCCCGCCCGTCGGTGTGGGTGCAGATCGAGAGCGCCGACGGCGTCGAGGCGGTGACGGAGATCCTCGGCGTGCCGGGAATCGCGGCCGCCGTGGTCGGCACCGCGGATCTGTCTTTCTCGCTCGGCAAGCCGCTCGACTCCCACGCTCCCGAGCTGGCGGCGGCGATCGACGCCGTTCGCAGAGCCTGTCTCGAGGTCGGCCTGCCGCTCGGTGTCGCCGGAGCGCTCGACAGGGCGCCTGCCGCCGCCTATGCGGGCGCATCGATCCTCGTGCACAGCACCGACGCACGGCTGTGTGCCGGCGCGGTTGACGGGGCCGCTGCGTGGATGCGTCAAACACTCGAGAGCGAACCCAATGGAGCTGCCCTATGACCGAGTATCTCAAGCACGCCCCGCCATGCAGTCAGGAGGTCACCGCCGAGGTCAGATATACGGTCTCGAGGATGCTGCTCGAGATCCAGCGCGACGGGGCGTCCGCGATCCGGCGCTACTCCAGCGAGCTCGACGGCTGGGATCCACCGTCGTTCCTGGTCGACGAGGCCACCGTCACCCGCGCGACGGCCGAGGTTGACGACCGCCTACGAGAGCACATCGCATTTGCTCAGGCACAGGTCCGAGGCTTTGCCGAGGCGCAGCGCTCGACGATGGCTGACCTCGAGCTGGAGACGCTCCCGGGTGTGAGATTGGGTCACCGGCACATCCCGGTCGGGACCGTCGGGTCATACATACCGGGCGGGCGCTACCCAATGCTGGCCTCGGCGTTCATGACCGTGATCGTCCCGAAGGTCGCCGGCGTCGACCAGGTGATCGCATGCGCGCCGCCGCGGGGGGGGAAGGGGGTCCACCCGCCGATGCTGTACGCGATGGCAACCTCGGGCGCCGACGCGATCCTTGCACTGGGCGGCGTCCAGGCGCTGGCCGCGATGGCGTTCGGGATCGAGGGGCTCGCTCCGGCAGACATGATCGTCGGCGCAGGTAACGCGTATGTGGCCGAGGCCAAGCGCCAGCTGTTCGGCGAGGTCGGGATCGACCTGCTCGCGGGACCGACCGAGATCGCGGTGATCGCAGACGACACGGCTGATCCTGAGTTGGTCGCGGCCGATCTGCTCGGTCAGGCAGAGCACGGGCCGACCTCCCCCGGAATGCTGATCACGACCTCGCGCCCGTTCGGCGAGGCAGTGCTGACCCAGATCGGGCGACTGCTCGAGACCTGGCCGACGCGCGAGGTCGCGGGCCAGGCGTGGGAAGCGCATGGCTCGGTAGCGGTCGTCGAGGACGACGTGGCGGCCGTCGCGCTGTCCGATGCGATCGCACCGGAGCACCTCGAGGTGCAGGTCGCCGAGGCCAAGCTAGACGTCTACCTGGAGCGGCTGCGCAACTACGGCTCGCTGTTTCTGGGCGAGGGAGCGACCGTTGCCTACGGTGACAAGGGGATCGGAACCAACCATGTGTTGCCGACGATGGGTGCGGCGCGTTACACCGGTGGCTTGTGGGTAGGCAAGTTCCTGAAGACCTGCACATACCAGCGCGTCACCGACGCCGGCACCGCGGAGATCGCACCGACGATCGCGGCGATCTGCGCGGCCGAGCAGTTCGGGGGACATGGGCTTACCGCGAAGATGCGAATGGACCGGCTCGCTGAAAGCGTCGCGACGTGAGTGACGAGGCGTTCAGACTCGACGGCAAGACGGCCGTTGTGTTGGGTGCGAGCCGCGGCATCGGTGCGGCATCGGCAGTCGCCTGCGCTCGTGCAGGCGCGCAGGTCGTGCTGCTCGGCAGGAGCTGGGACGATCTCGTGATGGTCTCCGAGCAGATCTTGCAGGCCGGGGGCCGCGCCCTGATTGGCGCCTGCGATGTCACATCGAAGCAGTCGATCGACCAGGCGTTCGCCTCGATCGAGCACGTAGACGTGTTCGTCAACAGCGCCGGTATCAACCGGCCGCAGCCGTTTCTCGACGTGGCTGAGGAAACGTACGACGGCATCTTCGCCGTCAACGTACGCGGCGCGTTCTTCGCGGCGCAGGCCGCGTTACGCAAGATGCGCGCCGCCAGGCAAGGCGGCGCGATCGTGATGATGTCGTCTCAGATGGGCCACGTAGGAGCTCCGCTGCGAACCGTGTACTGCGCGACGAAGCACGCGATCGAGGGATTGACCAAGTCGCTCGCGGTGGAGGCGGCGCCGTTCGGAGTTCGGGTGGTATCGATCGCACCGACGTTCGTTCGTACGGCGATGACGGCCATGCAGCTGGACGACCCGGAGATCGGGCCCGGGCTGCTCGACCAGATACCGCTCGGGCGGTTCGGAACTCCGGAGGAGATCGCGACCGCGGTCGTTTACGCGGCATCACCCGCTGCCGCGATGATGAGCGGCAGCAGCTTGAGGCTGGACGGAGGGTGGACGGCTCGATGAACGACACGACGACCGCCGCGGCCGGCCGCAGCGGGCCCGGTGCCGACACGGTGGTCCTGACCACGGCCCAGGCGTTGGTGCGCTACGTGCAGGCCCAGTACAGCGAGCGCGACGGGCAGGTGCGGCGGGTGATCCCGGCGATCTTCGGCATCTTCGGACACGGGAACGTCCTTGGCCTCGGGCAGGCGATCCAGCAAGAGGGGCTCGAGCTTCCTCTGTATCAGCCCAAGAACGAGCAGGCGATGGTCCATGCCGCGATCGGCTACGCGAAAGCGAGCCGGCGTTTGGCAACGCTCGCCTGCACCGCCTCGATCGGGCCAGGCGCGACCAACATGTTGACCGGCGCGGCGACGGCGACCGTCAACCGATTGCCGGTCCTGCTCCTGCCGGGCGACACGTTCGCCAACCGCAGACAAGGGCCGGTGCTGCAGCAGCTCGAGCATCGCAGTTACGCGGACGTCACGGTCAACGATGCGTTCCGTCCGGTGTCGCGGTTCTTCGATCGGATCGCGCGTCCCGAACAGCTGCTGACCGCGCTGCCGGAGGCGATGCGAGTCCTGCTGGATCCGGCTGAGACCGGGGCGGTGACGATCTCGCTGCACCAAGACGTCCAGGGCGAGGCGTTCGCGTTTCCGACCCGGTTCTTCGACCGGCGTGTGTGGCCGGTGACGCGGCGCCCGGTCGCGCCGGCCGAGCTGGAGGCTGCTGCTGCGGCTATTCGCTCGAGCTCCCGGCCGCTCTTGATCGCCGGAGGCGGCGTCCGCTACGCGGCCGCCGAGCTCGCCCTGCGGAAGTTCGCGGACGAGCTGAGCATTCCAGTAGCCGAGACATCTGCCGGGAAGGGCGCGTTGACCGACTCCGAGTGGCTGCTCGGCGGGCTCGGCGTGAATGGCAGCCGGACCGCCAACGAGCTCGCTCGCGAGGCTGACCTGGTCCTCTGCGTCGGCACCCGGCTGAGCGACTTCACGACAAGCTCGCACTCGCTGTTCGCGAACCCGGACGTCGAGTTCGTGTCGGTCAACGTCAACGCCGCCGACGCGGCGAAGTTGTCGGCGACGCCGGTAGTCGCGGATGCGCGCGAGGCGCTCGACGCGCTACGACTCGAGCTCGGCAGCGTCACCCGCGAGCCTTACCTGCGCGAGATCGACGACCGACGAGGCCGCTGGGAGGCCGAGCTCGACCTCGCACTGGCGCCACAGCCCGGCGGGCTGTTGACGCAAGGCGAAGTACTGAGGACCGTCAACGAGGACGTACGCTCTGGCGACTGGATCGTGGCGGCGGCGGGCTATCAGCCGGGAGATCTGTTGAAGCTGTGGCGCACGCCTCCGGGCACGTTCACGCACATCGAGTTCGGCTTCTCCTGCATGGGGCACGAGATCCCGGCTGCGATCGGGATCCGGCTCCGTGAGGGCCCGCGCGCCGAGGTGCTCGTCGCGATCGGGGACGGGACCTATCTGATGAGCCCGACGGAGCTGTTCACGGCCGTCCAGGAGGGACTCAAGATAACCGTCGTGATCCTCGACAACGGTGGCTATCAGTCGATCAACCACCTTGCGATCGGCAACGCGGGAGTCGGAGTCGGCAACGAGTTCCGCGCCCGTGGCGTCGACGGCCGCCTGCCGGATGGGGACCGCGTCCCGATGGACTTCGTGGCGAACGCGGAGAGCATGGGATGCCGCGCAGTCGCCGTCGCGAATGTGGACGAGCTCGGCAGGGCACTCGAAGAGGCGCGGCTCGGCGAGCGCTCTACGGTGATCGTCTGCTCGACGGCGCCGGACCGCCCGTTGCCCGCCAGCGGGGCGTTCTGGGATCTGGGTACTCCCGAGGTCGCCGATGACTCGACGACCCGGAGACTCGCCGCCGAGCACCGCGCCCGCGGCGGGGGGCAGCGTCATTACTGAGATGGATGGCGCCTCGCAGGTGGCAGATGGCGTGACGCTCGCGACCGGGCCGGTCAGCTGGGGCGTCGACTTCGCAGACAGCCCGGGCAACCCACCCTGGGAGCAGGTGCTCGACGACATCGAGCGCTCGGGGATCGGCGCACTCGAACTCGGGCCGACCGGCTATCTACCGGAGAATCGCGAGACCTTGCGTGAGGTCCTGTCGTCTCGGCGCTTGATTGCGGTTGGGTCGTTCCTGTTTGACGACCTGCACGATCCTCAGCGACGCGAGGCGATCCTGGCCGACGCCGAGCGAACGTGTCGCGTGATTGCTGCCGCCGACGGAGGGGTGCTGGTCGTGATCGATCGCCCCGGCGATGAGCGGGCGGCGACCGCAGGCCGCCCCGCGGCCGCGAGGCGGCTCGACGACGGCGAGTGGCGAGCGATGCTCGAGTCGATCCGGCGGGTCGCCGACATTGCGGCCAGGCACGACCTCCTCGCGGTGTTTCATCCCCATGCCGGCAGCTACGTCGAATTCGAAGACGAGGTCGAGCGTCTGCTGTCCGACTGCGAGCTGCCGTTGTGCCTCGATACCGGTCACGCCGCCTATGCCTCGATTCAACCCGAGCACGCACTCGACAGGTACGCCGAGCGGATCGCCCATATCCATCTCAAGGACGTCGACGAGCGGGTTCTGGCACGGGTGACAGGGACCGAGCTCGGCTTCTGGGATGCGATCGAAGCGGGTGTGTTCTGCCCGCTAGGGACGGGGGTAGTCGATTTGCCGGCGGTTGGGCAGGCGCTGCGCCGGATCGGCTTTCGCGGCGCGGCGACGATCGAGCAGGATCGTGTGCCGGGGAGCGGAGCCCCGCTCGATGACCTGCGGGCGGGGCTTGCCGCCGTCCGGGGGGCCGGTCTCGGACCAGCGCCAAGACCTCGAATCGGGCGATGACAGAGCCGCCTCAGCGACCAGTTGACACTCCAGTCGATCAGTGATTAGATCACTAGATCATTGAGGAGTTGAGGATGGAGAACGGGCAAATACAGGTTCAGCCGGCAGCGGGGCCCCCGCTGTGCGAGCTGCGCGGTATCACCAAGCGCTTCGGCGGCGTCGCCGCGCTCCGAGACGTTGATTTCTCAGTCAGGTCGGGCGAGGTGCATGCGCTGGTGGGGGAGAACGGCGCGGGCAAGAGCACCCTGATGAAAGTCCTGCATGGCCTCTATTCACCCGACTCGGGCGAGATTCGGGTCAACGGCCAGCGCGTGACGCTCGGCTCACCAAGGGATGCCGAACGGCTCGGGATCGCGATGATCCCACAGGAGCTGGAGCTCTTCCCCGACCTTTCGGTGGTTGAGAACTTGTTCGTTGGCCGTCCCAAGCCGCGCCGCAGGCGGCTGTGGATCGACGACCGAGCGATGCGCCGCCTCGCCGACGAGGTGTTCTCCGAGCTCGGCGTCCGGATTGACGCACGAGCCCCGACACGCCACCTTTCGGTTGCCGCCCGTCAGCTCGTCGCGATCGCACGTGCGCTACTCGGTGCTGCCGGCGTGGTGATCATGGATGAGCCGACGGCGGCGCTGACCGAGCGCGAGTCGGAGCGCCTGTTCGGCGTCGTAGACGAGCTGCGCTCCCGTGGGGTGGGGATCATCTACATCTCCCACCGGCTCGCCGAAGTCACGAGCATCGCCGACCGGATCACGGTCATGCGCGACGGCCGTCAGGTGTCGACCAACCTGGCCACAGAGATAACGCCAGGCGAAATCGTCAAGCAGATGGTCGGACGACCGCTTGCCCAGCTGTTCTCACGTGAGCACACCGCCGGAACCGATATCGCGCTCGAGGTCCGAGGCTTGGGGGCTCCGGGCGAATTCGCTGACATCTCGTTCAGGGTTCATCGCGGAGAGGTGCTTGGCGTCGCCGGGTTGATCGGCGCAGGCCGGACTGAGCTAGCGCACGCGATCTTTGGCATCAACCCGGCGGTGCAGGGTGAGATCTGCGTGGGGGGCCGCCCAGCTCGAATCAGGAACGTCCAGGATGCGTTTCGCCACGGGATCGGTTACGTGCCCGAAGAGCGCCGAGCCCAAGCGCTGTTCCTACCCATCACGATCCGGCGGAACATCGCGTTCGCGGCGCTCCGGATGTTCAGCAAACGCGGCATGGTCCAGCGAGGCCGCGAAGCGGAGGCTGCCGGCGCTTTGTTTGAGCAGCTGGCCGTCCGTGGGGGCAAGCCGACCGACCCCGTCGCGCAGCTCTCCGGAGGCAACCAGCAGAAGGTCGTGCTGGCCAAGAGCATGTGTCTGCAGCCGTCGGTGCTGATCCTCGACGAGCCAACCCGGGGGGTCGACATCGGTGCGCGGGCCGAGATCTACCGGCTGATCGATCAGATGGCCCGCGAGGGAATCGCGATCATCCTGATCTCCTCCGAGCTCGACGAGGTCCTCTCGATGTCTGACCGGATCCTCGTGATGCGCGAAGGTCGGATCTCAGCCGAGTTCGAGCACGACGCGGCCACACGCGAGACGGTCACCGCCGCGGCGGCCGGCCTCGGCCAGGATGCAGTCCGGACCGGCAGCCTCAGGCCTGAGCAGATCGAGGCCGGAGTCAAATGACCGCGATCGGCGACCCGGGGACTATTTTCGACCGGGGTTCCGGCTCGGCGTTCCGCCGACCGATCGTCCGGCTCCTGCTCCGTCCGGAGCTCCCGTCGCTCGTTTTTCTCGTCGTGCTGGTGGTCGTCTTCTCAGTGACTGCCCAAGGCTTTCTGACCGGTGCGAACGTCCAGCAGATCTTCGAGCAGGTGGCGATCCTCGGGATCGTCGCGCTCGGTCTCAACCAGGTCATCCTGGCGGGCGAGATCGACGTATCGATGGGATCGCTGCTCGCGGTCTGCGCGGCGACCGCAGCATCGGTTTCGAATCACGTGGGCGGGCTGGTCGCGCCGCTGGCGGTGTCGCTGGCGATCGGGGGTGCCGCAGGGCTCCTGAACGGACTGCTGGTGACCAAGGCGCGGATTCCTTCGATCATCGTGACGCTCGCCGGGCTCTACGCACTTCGCGGCGCAGAGCAGGTTCTGAACGCGATCGGGATCGACAGCGTCCCTCCTGGCGTGCAAGGGCTCGGCAGTGGCCACATCCTCGGGCTTGACAGCGCCGTGAGCGTTCTCGTGCTCTGTTTCGTCGGTGTCTATCTGATCTCACGCCACACCACCTGGGGCCGTGAAGTGTCCGCTGTCGGTGGCAACCGCAGCGCTGCGCGGATGGCCGGGCTGCGAGTGGACAGAGTCCGGCTCTGGGCATTCGTCCTGGTCGGGCTGTGCGTCGGGCTCGCTGCGATGGTCTACATCGGCGAGGTGGGCGCGGTCCAGTCGAACGCCGAAACGGGG
>JBOGYN010000128.1:0-20097 GCA_050696855.1 Solirubrobacteraceae bacterium
GGTGCCGCGTGGGTGCCGCGTGGGTGCCGGTGCCCGCCCGTGGCCGCGGTTGGAGCCTGCGCGAGCGGCCGCGGAGCATGCAAAACGTGAAAAACTCGATCTCCGCCGGCAAGTTTTGCGCAAATGAGGGGCTGAGCCTGCGTCTCTGGAAAACCTTGGCGGAGTCGGTCGGGTTTTTCACGTTTTGCAGGTTGCGCTCGGCCCGGCGGGGTGGCGGATTGCCGAAAGTGCCGGGGGTGCCGGGGGTCCGAAACTGCCGAGGGTGCCGGGGGTGCCCGGGTCAGATGATGACGGGGACCGCCCCACCGTCGACCGACCACGCCGCTCCGGCCACGTTGGAGGCGGCCTGCGAACACAGGAAGACGATCACGGTGGCGATCTCCTCGGGGCCGGCCAGGCGCTTGAGGGGCAGGCCGGCGGCGGCCGCCTCGAGCACCGCCTCGCGGGTCCCGCCGCGCGCGGCCACGGTCTGGTCGACCAGGCCGCCCGGCTCGAGCCATAGCTCGCTGGCCACCGGGCCGGGAGTGACCGCGTTGACGAGCACGCCCCGCGAGGCGTAGAAGTCCGCGTAGGCGCGCGAGAGCGAGAGCTCGGCCGCCTTGCTGACCGAGTAGGCGACGTTGCGCTGACCGGGCCGTTTGCCCGAGGAGGAGCTGACGTTGACCACCCTCCCCCACTCCCGCTCGGCCATCATCGGGATCGCCGCGCGCATCAGGCGCATCGGCGCCATCACGTGGATGTCCCACTGGGCCTGCCAGTCGGCGTCGGTGAGCTCCTCGAGCGAGCGCACCGAGCTCATGCCGGCGCCGTTGACGAGCACGTCCAGGCGCCCGAAGCGCTCGCGGCAGGCCGCCACCGCGCGGTCACCGGCATCGGGCTCGGTGATGTCCATAGCGAGCCACTGGGCGCCGCCCCCGCACTGATCCGCGGCGCCTCGCAGAGCATCTGCTCCGCGCCCGAGGAGGAGCACCTGCGCCCCTTCGGCGCTGAGGTGCTGCGCCACCGCGAGCCCGATCCCGCGCGAGCCACCGGTGAGGATACAGGCGCGGTCGCGGAGTCCGAGGTCCATGAAGGTCGGATTCTCCCATGACGAACGGGTGGCGAGAGCTCGGGGCGAGCCGGTAACGTGGGCCCCAGGCATGCCCGTCCTCGCCGCGGCCCTCGCTCCGGTCCGTCAGCAGTACCTGCTGGAGGCGCGCCAGATGCAGGCGCTCTCGTTCGCGGTCCACATCCCCCTGGTCGCCTTCGGGATCGCCTTCCCGGCCATGATCCTGTTCGTCGAGTGGCTGCACCGCCGCACCGGCGACCCGCTCTACAAGACCCTGGCGCGGCGCTGGACACGGATCGCCGTGGCCCTGTTCGCGGTCGGCGTCGTCACGGGGACGATCCTCAGCTTCGAGATGGGCCTGTTGTGGCCGAACTTCACGGCCACCTTCGGCGGGGTGTTCGGGCTCGGGTTCGCGGTCGAGGGCTTCTCGTTCTTCATGGAGGCGATCTTCCTCGGCATCTACGTCTACGGCTGGGATCGGCTTTCGCCGCGGGCGCACTTCCTGAGCGGTATCCCGGTCGTGATCTCCGGGTTCACCGGATCGCTGATGGTGATCTCGGTCAACGCGTGGATGAACCATCCGACCGGCTTCCACCTCCACGGGGGCCACGTCGTCGACATCAACCCGCTGGCGGCGCTGTTCGGCAATCCGTACCTGTGGTCAGAGCTGATCCACATGTACATCGCCGGCTACATGGTCACCGGCTTCCTGGTCGCCGGCGCCTACGCGTTCGGACGGCTGCGGGGGAGCTCGTGGGGGCGTTACGAGCGAACCGCCCTGGCGATTCCGCTCACGATCGCCTGTCTGGCCGCCCGGGTGCAGGTCCTGGTCGGGGATTGGCTGGCCCGCGACGTCGCGGTCGCTCAGCCGGTCAAGCTGGCCGCAATCGAGGGCCTCTACCGCACCACGCGCGGGGCCCCCGAGCACCTGCTCGGGTGGTACACCGCCCATCAGGTCAAGTACGGGATCGCCGTCCCCCATCTGCTCTCGCTGCTCGCCTTTCACAGCTGGGACGCGAAGGTCCGTGGCCTCGAGACGGTGCCCGCGGCTCAGCGCCCCCCGATCAACGTGGTCCGATTCGCCTTTCAGACCATGGTCGGGATCGGGACGCTGCTGGCGCTGCTGGGGCTGATCTACCTGGTGGTGAGGATCCGGCGAAGGCGACTGCCGGTCTCGGCCTGGTTCTACCGCGCCGTGGTCCTGGCCGGCCCGCTGGCCACGGTGGCGCTGATCGCCGGCTGGGTGACTACCGAGGTCGGCCGCCAGCCCTGGGTCGTCTACCGCGTGATGCCAACCGCCGACGCGGTCACCGGCGCGAGCGGGATCCCGGTCGGCTACGCCGCGCTGCTGGTCACCTACGTCACGCTGGGCGGGGCGGTGGCCTGGATCCTGCGCCGGCTGGCGCGATCGCCGATGCAGTCCGGACCGGTGTCTTCGATCACCGCCGCCGGGTGATCCGTGCTGCTCCGGACGCTCCCCCTCGTCTTTGTGCTCGCCGGGCTGACGCTCTACGTGGTCCTGGCCGGAGCCGACTTCGGCGCCGGCCTGTGGCTGCTGCTGGGCGGGCGGGGAGAGCGCGGGCAGCGGGTGCGCGAGCACGCCCATGACTCGATGGGGCCGGTGTGGGAGGCCAACCACGTTTGGCTGATCTTCGTCCTGACGGTGACCTGGACGGCGTATCCGACCTTTTTCGGGTCGGTCGCCTCGACGCTGGCGGCGGCGTTCTTCCTCGCCGGACTGGGGATCATCCTGCGCGGGACGGCGTACGCCCTGCGGGCCGGCGGCAGCGGACATCGCGAGCTGCGGGCGATCGACACCGTGTTCGCAGTCGCTTCGCTGATCACGCCCTTCGCCCTGGGTGCGGCCGCCGGGGCGATCGCCGCCGAGCGGGTCCCGGTGGGCAACGCGGCCGGCGCCCTGCTGGCCAGCTGGACCGGCGCGACTCCGCTCCTGATCGGGGGCCTGGCCGTCGTGAGCTCGGCCTACCTGGCCGCGGTCTACCTCGCCGCCGACGCCGCTCGGGCGGGCGATCAAGAGCTCTGCACGGCGTACCGGAGCCGGGCGCTGGTCACGGGCCTGGTGGCGGGCGCGGTCGCCCTCGCGGGGCTGGCCGTCGTGCACGGCGATACGCCGTCGCTCTACCACGGGCTCGTGCGCGGCGGCGCGCTGGCGGCGCTGGTGGCCTCGGTCCTGGCCGGGGTGGCGACCCTGACGCTGGTCTGGCGCGGCGCCTACGAGCCGGCCCGCTACGGGGCGGCGGTCGCGGTGGCGGCGATCATCGCCGGCTGGGCGCTGGCCCGATACCCGACGTTGCTGCCCGGTCTCACGGTCGACCAAGCCGCCGCCTCCCACGACACGCTCATCACCCTGACCGTGGCCGTGATCGCCGGCGCGATTCTGCTCTTCCCGTCGCTCGGCCTGCTCTTTGCACTCGCCCTGACGGGTCGCTTCGATGCCCACGCCGGTGATGCGGCGATCGGTGCGGCGGCGCCCGCGGACGCGGCGGCGCGCCGGGAGCGTCGGCGGGCGGCGGGCCCGCGGCCGGCCGTGGCGCTACTGGTCTTCGGCGTCGGGCTGCTCAACGTGGCCAGCGCTCCCTGGGCGCACGGGATTGGCGTCGCCAGCCTCCTGGGCTTTGTGGTCCTGGCCTTCCTGGCGATCGTGCCGCGGGTGCTGGCCGACGAGGGGGTAGAGCCGCAATGACCGAGCGCGGCGTGCGGCGCCCGCGGTAGAAAACGATTGCGGTCACCCGGCCCGAGCGCTAGCCTCGCTGCCATGAGCAGGCCTGGCACGTTGCGAGCTTCGGATGCCGAGCGCGATCAATGCGTCGATCGCTTGCACAAGGCGGCCACCGAGGGGCGGATCGGATCCGACGAGCTCGAGCAGCGCGTCGGCGAGGCGCTCAAGGCTCGGACCTACCACGAGTTGGAGGCGACGGTGGCCGATCTACCGGGACCGAAAGCCCGCGGCGGTCAGGTCCAGCGCCAGCGCACGGCCGGCAGTTGGGCGCTCTCGACCGTGCGAGCCAACCCGGCTCTCCTCCTGTTCGCGATCCCGGTCGTCGCCGTCACCGCGGCCATGGTCCTGGCGGTCACGATCGTCTGGTCGGTCCTGATGATCGTGCTGATGATCCTCGGCGGCCGCCACCATGGCCCGCGGTCGCCCTGGGCTTACATGGGTCGGCAGGCGATGCGCTCCTACGGGCGCCGTGGGCCCGGTCGTCACTGGGCCTAGTAGGTTCGTCCCGCTCGCCTCCGGAGGACCTTCGGCTCAGCGGGCACCGCTCTTCTCGCCGAGTTCCAGCACGGCCAGGAACGCCTCCTGGGGCACCTCGATCCGGCCGACCTGTTTCATCCGCTGCTTGCCCTTCTTCTGCTGCTCGAGCAGCTTGCGCTTGCGGCTGATGTCACCGCCGTAGCACTTGGCGATCACGTCCTTGCGGTAGGCCTTGATCGTCTCGCGGGCCACGATTCGCGAGCCGATCGCCGCCTGGATCGGGACGTCGTACTGTTGACGAGGGATTTTCTCGCGCAGCTTCTCGGTCAGGGTGCGGCCCGCCTGCTGCGCCTTGGCCCGGTGCACGAGCATCGAAAGGGCGTCGATCGGATCGCCGGCGAGCAGGATGTCGAGCTTGACCAGGTCCGATTCGCGCAGCCCGATCACCTCATAGTCCAGTGAGGCGTAGCCCCGGGTCCGCGACTTGAGCTGATCGAAGAAGTCCAGCACGATCTCGGCCAGGGGCAGGTCATAGGTGATCTGGATCCGCTCGGCGGACAGGTAATGCATCCCGGCGTGCTCGCCGCGGCGGTCCTGGCAGAGCTCCATGATCTGACCGACGTATTCTTTAGGACTCAGGATCGAAGCGCGGATGAACGGCTCCCTGACCTCTGCCACCCGGGCGGGATCGGGCATGTCGTTGGGGCTGTGCACGGGCAGCACGCTGCCATCGGTGAGCGTGACCTCGTACTCCACGCTGGGCATCGTGGCCAGCAGCTCGAGGTCGTATTCGCGCTCGAGCCGCTCCCGGACGATGTCCATGTGAAGGAGGCCGAGAAAGCCGCAGCGAAAGCCGAACCCGAGCGCCTCGGAGGTCTCGGGCTCCCAGCTCAGGGCGGCGTCATTCAACGTGAGCTTCTCGAGCGCGTCGCGCAGCTCCGGGTAGGCGTCGGAGTCGATCGGGAAGAGGCCACAGAAGACCATCGGCTTGACCTCCCGATAACCGGGGAGCACTTCTGTCGCGCCGTTGACCTTGGTGGTCAGAGTGTCGCCCACCCGCAGCTTGGTCACGTCCTTGACCCCGGTGATCAGGAACCCGACCTCACCGGCGTGCAGGGCCTTGGCCGGCACCATCTGCGGCGAGAAGAAGCCGATGTCGTCGATCTCGGCCTCGGTGCCGGCCTGCATGGCGCGGATCGCCTCGCCCTTGGTGAAGACCCCGTCCACCACGCGGATGAAGGCGATCACGCCGCGGTACTGATCGAATTCCGAGTCGAAGATGAGCGCTCGGGCGGGCGCGTCGGAATCGCCGGCGGGGGGCGGCACCCGCGCGATCAGCTCGTCGAGCACGGCCGAGACGCCCTCGCCGGTCTTGGCGCTGATGCGGCGCACCGAGTCGGCGGGCTCGCCGAGCAGGTCAGCGATCTCCTCGGCCACCCGCTCGGGCTCAGCGCCGGGAAGATCGACCTTGTTCAGGCACGGGATCAGCTCGAGCCCTGACTCCACGGCCAGGTAAGTGTTGGCGACCGTCTGGGCCTCGACTCCCTGGGAGGCGTCCACGACCAGCAGAGCGCCCTCGCATGCGGCCAGCGAGCGCGAGACCTCGTAAGTGAAGTCAACGTGCCCCGGGGTGTCGATCAGATGCAGCTGGTAGGTCTCACCGTCGCCGGCTTCGTAGAACACGCGCACGGCCTGGGCCTTGATCGTGATCCCGCGCTCCCGCTCGAGGTCCATCGAGTCGAGCAGTTGGGCTCGCATCGCGCGGGGAGTGACGGTGTCGGTGAGCTCGAGGATCCGGTCGGCCAGGGTCGACTTGCCGTGATCGATGTGGGCGATGATCGAGAAGTTGCGAATGTGGGCCTGATCTGCCATCGACAACTAAGGGTAGGGGCAGCCGGAGCTGCGCTCAGGCGGCGGCGGTCCGGCCGCGCAGTCGGCTCGAGATCAGGGCCTCGATCTGGCGCGCCTCGGGGATCCGCATCCACAGCACGAGGCGCGCGTACAGCGCCCCGGCGGTCGTCAGGGCGACCCCGATCGACAGGATCTGCGCCACCAATGAAGCCCCGAGCACGGAGTCAATGCCCTTCCAGAGCAGGTAGCCGACCGCGGTGACGATCGCCGTCGCGGCAATGATCCGAACGGTGATCATCATCGTCTGGGCTCCTTCCAGCCGGCCGTTGAAGCCAATCCGCAGGCGCCGGAGCTGAAGCCCGGTCATGACCACGTTGGCCGCGACGGTCCCGATCACCAGCCCGGCGATGCCGAGCGGCTTGTAGAGGGCGAGCGAAACGACGATGTCCACGACGATATTCAGCGCCGCCAGCTTGGTGGGGATCCACGGCTTCTGGAGCGCGAAGAACGTCCGTCCCAGCAACAGGTTCACGCCCGCGAAGGGCAGGCTGAAGGCAAACCAGAAGAGGGCGGTGGCCACGACTGGGGTCGAACCCGGAACGAACGCTCCGCGCTGATAGACGAGCCGGACGATCGGCGTGGCGAGCACGGCCAACAGTGCCGCCGACGGGATCAGCAGCAGGTTGATCTGGCGGATCCCGTTGCCCAGCGTTCGCCGCATCCCGCCCGGATCGCGCCGGGCGGCGAGCCGGCTCAGGGTCGGAAACAGCACCGTGGCCACGGCCACGCTGAACACTCCCTGGGGCAACATGTAGATCCGGAAGGCGTCGTTGATGGCGCTCGGGGCGTGGGGGGAGACCAGGGTGCCGAGCCCAGCGTTGAGGAAGACGTCGAGGTTGATGATCCCGATCGAGATCGTCACCGGGAGAAACAGCATCAGGACCTGACGCACGCGCGAGTCGTGCCAGTCGAGGTGAAAGGAGAACCGAAACTCGATCTTGCGCAGCGCCCAGGCAATCATCAGCATCTGCACGACGGTGGCGACCAGCCACGCGATCGCGTAGGCATAGATCGCGTTCTGCCCGTGGTACTGGGTGTGCAGGAGCACGAGCCCGACGACGATGATCACGTTCCAGACCGCGGGCGCGACCGCGGGGATCGTGAACTCGTCGTAGGACTGCAGGATGCCCACCAGCAGCCCGGTGACGCTGAGCAGCAGCACGACCGGGAACAGGACCCGGGACAAGCCGGCGGTGAGGCTGGTAGCCGACGGGCTGAGCGTCCCGGTGAAGAGCGGCATGACGAAGTCAGCCAGCCCCATCCAGACCAAGGTCAGCGCCCCGACCACGACCAGGATCAGCCAGAACAGGCTCGAGGCGAGGCGAAAGGCCTCGTGTTTGCGCCCCTCGTGGAGCAGCTCGGTGAACACGGGCACGAAGGCGGCGGAGAGGGCCGCCTGCGAGAACAGGTTGCTGAACAGATTGGGCACCTGGGAGGCGACGGTGAAGGCCGAAGCGGCCGCCGTGATACCGAAGAAGCTGGCCTGAACGACCTCGCGTCCCAGTCCGGCGATCCGCGAGAGCGCGGTGGCGAGAGCGAAGATCGCGGTGCTGAGAGCTAGTCTGCGCCGCGGTGGAGGCGGTGGCGCAGAGGGGGGCTGCTCGCCCAGAACAGAGCTCTCGATCGACACGAGCGCGCTATAGTACGCGGGCCGCGGGCCTCCGCGGCAGCGTGCTCTTATGGCCAACATTCACTCACAGAAAAAGCGGATCCTGCGCGCCGAGCGTGAGCGGACCGAGAACCGCCACTACACCTCGTCGATCAAGACCTATTTCCGGCGCCTCGAGCAGGCCGTGGCCGACGGCAACTCCGACAGCGCCGAGACCGAGCACCGGGTGCTCGTCAAGACGATCGATAAGGCGATCAAGCGTGGCGCTCTGCACCGCAACAGCGGAGCCCGCAAGAAGTCACGCGCGGCCCGTCTGCGGCGCGGCGCCTGAACCCGCTCCCGGTTCCCGGGCGGGCGGCTGGAGCAGCCCAGGCCGTTGCACAGTCCTCGTCACGGGTAGACAGCTCCCATGGCGGGTGAAACTCTCCCGACGATGACGCCCGAGCCGGAGGGGATCACTTTCAAGGTCGAGCGCATTGCCTTTGCGCAGCCCGGCCGGCTCGAGGTCAGCGGGCGCTGGTACGGCGTCCGCGGTCGGCGGTTCATGCGGCCCACTCTGATCTTCCGGCGGCGCGCGCAGGACGGCGAGCAGCGCGTTCTCGCCGACCTCGAACACAAACCGTGGGCAGCCGAGAATGGCAGCCGCTGGACGGCCGCTTTCGCGCTCGAGATCGCGCTGGAAGACGCGGTCGAGATGGAGCTGGTCGTCGCGCCTGACATCACGGTGCCGCTGGCGGCCGGCGCCGGAGCCGCGAAGCGGGGGACGCGCCAGGCTGCCAAGAGCGTGTCCGCCGCCGCCCAGGCGCGTTCGCCCCGCGTGCGGTCCGATCCGGTCCGCGCCCGCCCGCGCGAGCGCTCCGCTGAAGTGGAGCGCCTGCAAGAGCGGTTGGATGCCGCCGAGCAGGGCATGGCCCGCGAGCGGGCCAAGCGGGAGACCGTCGGTGAAGATCTGGAGGAAGAGCGTCGGGCCGCCCGGCAGCTCCAGGCGGAGCTGGGGCGGGTCCAAGCCGAGCTCGAGCTGGCGGGTGCCGTGCAGCGCGAGCTGGACACTGCCTCCGCCGCCCTGGACGCGCTGCGCAGTGAGACCCGGGATACCGCGCGGCGCCTGGACACCGCGGAGCGCGAGCTCGGCGAGGAGCGCAGCACCGCCGAGAGCCTGCGCCGGCAGCTCGCCGACGCCGACGCCGCCGTCAAACGCTTGACTGGCGCCCGCCCGGAGGAGACCTCGCGTCCGGACGCCCAGGGGCCCGCGCGCAGCGAACCGCCGCCGGCGCCTCGCAGCCCGTCGGGGCTCGCCCGCGAGCGTGCGCCGGTAGAGCGCGTCCGCCCGGAGCGGTTACACGCGGATCGTCACCATTCGGTGCCACCACGCTACGAGCGCCCTCTGAACCCGTCGCTGCGCTCGGGCACCTGGCTGGTCCGGGGCCTGGCCGTCGTGGTGATGCTGATCGTCATCGCCGCCATCGTGCTGGTCATTCGCTCGACGATCGGCTGAGTTTTCAGGCGCGCGGGTCAGCTCGCGATGCGCTCGATCGAGATCAGCGCCGCGGTGTCCTCGGAGGCTCCCCCTCGGGACAGGCCGCCGCGCGAGGCAAGCTCGAGGTCGGCGATTTCGCCGGTGGCTCGGCGCAGGTGATCGGCTCCGGCGCGGCGCGCGTCGGCGATCAGCCGGTCAGCGGCCCGGCCGGGCATCCTCAGGCGGCGTTTGACCTGGGCCGGCGGCTCACCCCCGTCCAGGGCGTCGGCGACATCGTGCGCAGCCCGGACGCGCTGCGAGAGCCAGTAGAGCAGTCCGGGCAGGCGCTCCCCCTGGGCCCGCAGGGCGAGGTAGCTGCGGGTAGCGGCCTTGGCGTCACCGGCCACCAGCGCGTCGGCGACCACCCACGCGCGGCGCTCGGCCGATGAGGCGGTGAGTTCGTCGATCTCAGTGGCATCCAGCCGGGCGCCGGGCTCGGTGCCGAGCGCGAGCTTCTCGAGCTCGCGCAGGAGCCGCTGCTGGCGGTCACCCACGTGCCCGATCAGCGCCCGCGCCGCGTCAGGCTCGAGCTCGAGGCCGTGCTCGGCCGCGCGCGCCAGGACCCACTTGGGCAGCTCCCACGGCTTGACGCTGGCCTCGACACTGATGTCTCCGTCGGCTTTGCGAACCATCTCGTGCAGGCCCTGAGGGGCGCGGGCGCGGTTGTCCTCGCGGGCGAAGAAGGCGATCGTGGTCTCGGGCGCGATGGCGGCCACCGCGGTGGCGAGCGGCTCGAGCTCCTTGTCCTTCCAGCGCTCGGTTCCATCGACGATGATGAAGCGGCGGCCGAGGGCCAGCGTCATCGCGTCCAGCGCCGCGGCCACCGTCTCCGGGGTCGCCTCGTCGCCCTCGAAGAGCTCGAGGCCCTCCGTCCCGCTGAGCGACTCGGCCAGCCCCCGCAGACGCGCGCGGCGCTCGGCGATCCGGCCGTGATCGTCACCGTGGATCAGGTAGGCCGCCTTGAAGCTGGGCACGGAACCGAGTCTAGGGTTCAGCGGTGACGACGTTGACCAGCTTGTCGGGCACCACGACCACCTTGGCGATCGCCTGGCCGTCGAGCCGGGCCTTGACGCCGCGGGACTCCAGAGCCAGCCGCTCGAGTTCCTCGCGGGGCGTGCCGGTGGGAGCCGTGACCCGGTCGCGGACCTTGCCGTTGACCATGCAGACCAGCTCAAACGTGTCGGCCACGAGCATCGCGGGGTCGGCCGCCGGCCACGGCTCCTCCCAGACCCGGCGGCCGGTCATCAGCTCATAGACCTCTGAGCCGAGGTGGGGCGCAAACGGAAACAGCAACGAGGCGGCGGTCGCGGTGGCGAACCGGCGCGCCTCGAGTTCGGCCTCGGGCCGGCGGTAGAGCTCGTTGACCAGCTCCATGACCGCGGCGATCGCGGTGTTGAAGGCAAAGCGACCGGCCAGATCGCCGGTGACCTTCTCGATCGCCCAGTTCGCCTTGCGGACCAGCGCGAGCGCGTCGCCCTCGGGGCCTGGGGGCGGATCTGCCGGCCGCCCGGGGCCGGCCGCCTCCGACAGCTCGGATCCCAGCCGCCACAGCCGCGACAGGAAGCGATGCACGCCCTCCAGGGAGCTCTCATTCCAGGCCGCATCCTGATCGGGCGGGCCGATGAAGAGCACATAGCAGCGGGCCGCGTCGACGCCGAAGCGCTCCACGATCGGCGCCGGGCTGATCACGTTGCCGCGCGACTTGGACATCTTCTGCCCGTCGGGGCCGAGGATCATGCCCTGGGTGAACAGGGCACGGAACGGCTCCTGGACGTCGAGCAGCTCCATGTCCGCGAGCGCCTTGACGAAGAAGCGCGCGTACATGAGATGCAGGATCGCGTGCTCGACGCCGCCGATGTACTGGTCGATCGGCATCCACTGGCGCAGCACCTCGCGGTCCCACGGGGCGCTGTCGTTGCGGGCGTCGCAATAGCGCAGGAAGTACCAGCTCGAGTCGACGAAGGTGTCCATCGTGTCGGTCTCGCGCCGCCCGGGTCCGCCGCACGAGGGGCAGGTGGTGTTCACCCAGTCCTCAGCCGCGGCGAGCGGGGAACGCCCGCGGGGCTGATAGTCCTCGACCTCGGGCAACTGGACGGGAAGCTGGTCGTCGGGGACCGGCACCTGGCCACAGCGCTCGCAGTAGACGATCGGGATCGGGCAGCCCCAGTAGCGCTGACGCGAGATCAGCCAGTCGCGCAGCCGGAAGTTGACCGATTCGTGGCCGCGTCCCTGGCGTTCCAGCCAGGTGACGATCGCCCGCTTGCCCTCCCCCGCCGTGAGCCCGTCGAAGTCACCCGAGTTGATCAGGCGCTCGTCGTCGGAGTGGCTCACAAACGCCTCCCCCGACGCGGGCTCGCTGCCGTCGCCGGGCGCGACGACCTGGCGGATGGGCAGTCCGAAGGCCTGCGCGAAGTCGTAGTCGCGCTGGTCGTGGGCCGGGACCGCCATGACGGCGCCGGTCCCGTACTCCATCAGCACGTAATCGGCCACGTACATGGGAATCTGTTCCCCGGTCACCGGGTTTGTGACTGTCCGACCCAGCGGCACGCCGGTCTTCTGCTTCTCGGCCGCGCCGCGCTCCTCAGGGGACTCGGTCAGGGCCCGGTTGACATACCGCTGGACCTCCTCCTCGTGTCCGGTGCCGGCGGCCAGCTTGAACACGTCGGGGTGCTCAGGGGCGATCACGAAGAAGGTGGCGCCGAACAGGGTGTCCGGGCGAGTCGTGAAGACGGGGTAGTCGAGGCCGAGCTCGTCGCAGTGGAACGCGACCTCGGCTCCCTGGCTGCGGCCGATCCAGTTGCGCTGCATCGCCTTGACGTGCTCGGGCCACTGGATCCCGTCGAGGTCGTCGAGCAGGCGGTCGGCGTACTCGGTGGTGCGAAAGAACCACTGCTCGAGCAGGCGGATCTCGACTTCGTGACCGCAGCGCTCACAGCGGCCGTCGATCACCTGCTCGTTGGCGAGCACGGTCTGATCGTTCGGGCACCAGTTGACCGCCGCCTCCTTGCGGTAAGCGAGCCCGCGCTCGAGCAGACGCAGGAAGATCCATTGCGTCCAGCGGTAGTAACTGGGCTCATGGGTGGCCAGCTCGCGCGTCCAGTCAATCGAGATACCCCAGGCGCGAAAGGCGCGCTGAAAGGCGGCGATAGACTCGTCGGTCGATTGGCGGGGATGGACGCCGGTCCGGATGGCGTGGTTCTCGGCGGGCAGCCCGAACGCGTCGTACCCCATCGGATGCAGGACGCGCCGGCCGGTCCGCCGGTGAAAGTGGGCGATCGCATCGCCCAGGGCGTAGTTCTTGAGATGGCCGATGTGGGGCTCGCCGCTCGGGTAGGGGAGCATTTCCAGCACGTAGGATTTGGCGCGCTCGTCGGCTCCCCCACCGGGGGCCGGCACCGGCTGGTTTGAGACCTCCCAGCTGCCTTCCTGCGCCCACACGGTCTGCCAGCGAGGCTCGATCTCCTGGGGGTTGTACCGGGGGGCAGTCATGGCAACCCGGCTGAGGTTACTTACGCGGGGGCAAACCCAGCCCAGAACGCCCGCCGCCCGGACCCGGTCTGCGGATAGGATGGGCGCGTGACCGGAGATACCAAAACCTCACTAGAGCAGGGTGATTCCCAGCGCGGCACCGCCGCCGACGGCGTTGCTTCGATCCTGTCCGCCGCCGAGCACGCGGCCGAGGAAGTTCGCCGCGAAGCCGACACGCGAGCGCGCGAGCGCATCGCGGAGGCCAAGCGCGCCGCTGACAACCAGGTGCAGGCGGCTGAAGAAGAGGCCGCCGAGATTCTCGCCCACGCCAGCCAGGAGGCGGAACGGTTGCGCCGGACGGCCATGGAGCAGACCGAGGGGCAGAAGACCACGGCGACCAGTGAGGCCCTGGCGATTCTCGCCAAGGCCAACGAGGCCGCCGACGAAGCGCTCGAGCGGGCGACCGAGGCCGCCGCCAACAGCCAGCGAGAGGCGCAGCGCTACTCCCAGGACCTGCTCGGCGAGGCCCGCAACACGGCCGACGAGGTGCGTAACGAGGGCCTCGAGCTGGCCTCCAACCTGCGTCAGATGGGCGACTCACTGCGCGCCAACGCGGAGCACCTGCTGCGCGATGTCCAGCAGATCCATGGGCATCTGATGTCCAAGATCGAGCGCGTGGAAAACACCGCCCGGCGGTCCACGAGCGCCAGCTCGAGCAGCCGGCAGTCGAGCCGATCCTCGGACGAGGAGATCGAAGTCCCGGAGTTCATTCCTCCGCGGTGATCGTCCGCCTGGGTGGATCCAGCCTGGGCGTGAACGGCTACACGTGCACGACCTACGCGGAGTCCGACACCGACCTGTTCGGCGTGTACTGCGGAGAGCTGGACCGGGCATTCCTGCTGCCGGTCTCGGTCGTAGCCGGCAAGCACGAACTCAGGCTCAGGTTGAAGCCAGCGCGCAACGCCCAGCAAGCGTGTACTACGCTTGCAAGCGACTTCGAATTCACCGGGGCTGTAGCTCAGCTGGGAGAGCGCCTCGCTGGCAGCGAGGAGGTCAGGGGTTCGAGCCCCCTCAGCTCCACTTCTTCGATTGGTGCCGTCACGGTTGGCGCCAACCCGTTCCGGGACCGGCTCGGGTACTGGATGGACCGCGTGGCGGCCGGCGAGGACGTCCTCATCACCCACCGGGGCCGGCCGCTGATTCGCATGAGCTCTGCGGTCGAGGGGAATTGACCACGCCGTATGATCGACGACTTCGTTCAAGTCTGTGAGGGAGGAGTTCTGATGTCGCGTCGGTTCAGTTCTGTGGTTGGGTTGCTCGCGGTGGTAATGCTGCTCGGGGCGGTCGCGTCCGCAGGGGCGCAGGGTCCGGTGGCACGTGCCACGACGGGGTGCGGCGTGGGGGCCGGAAAGGGCTACGGGTACTCGTACCTGACCTCGTTGAAGGTGCGTCGAACCAGTTGTGCGACCGGGCGCTCCGTCGCCAAGCATCACGGTCGTCTGAGGAGCTGGAGTTGCACGAAGAAGCGGCTGGACACGAGCCCGGTCCAGTACGACGACCGCGAGACCTGCCACAGCGGGGCCCGTCAGGTCGTCTGGACCTTCACCCAGAACACCTGAGCTCGCGCCTGCGGACCGCAGAGCACGCGCGCGCGAACGGCGCTCAGAGCACGAAGTCGCGCCCGAGCGCGGCCAGCACGATCCGGGACGCCAGCTGCGACCCGGCGTCGTTGAGGTGAATTCCGTCTGACTGGCGAACCAGCGTCGGCTGGCCGTTGATCGTCATCGCGTCTCGGTAGCGGTCACCCGGTGTGAAGGTCGGGACGATGTCGATGACTCGCACCTGCGCCCGCCAGGGCTCGGCCGCGACCGCGATGGCGGCGTTGACGACCCGCGCGATCCGTTGCCTAGCCGGCTCGCGGGGCGTGGGCAGCGTCAGCCAATAGACCCGGGCGACCCCGGCCTGCCGGTAGGCGCTCATCATCAGCCGAATGCGACTCGCGTAGAGCGCCGCCCACTGCGCCCCGCAGCAGCTGACCTGCTTTCCGCCCGGGCCGGGCATCGAGTATCCGTCGTTGGCGCCGATGAAGACCACCACCGCGTCGGGGTGGTACTGCTTGACCTGGTGGACCGAGAGCTTGCCCCAGTCAACCAGGACCGTGCTGGAGATCCCGGTCCCGATGTGGGGGTCGCGCACGACGTTGACGTGGCCGGCCAGAGCCCGGGCGAGATCGAGGTCCAGCGGCTGTGACATCGAGTCTCCGGTCACCAGGAGCTTGCGCAACCGCCGGCGAGCGGGAAACGGCACTCCGATCTGCCCGGGATCAAACGCGTCGGCCGTCACCGGGGGAATCCCGCCGGTCGAGCCCGAGACCCCGGTACCCGTGAAGCCGCCCGGACCCGCCAAGTCGGCGTTGGGGGACAGCCCGGCCGTCAGCTCGTTCGCCGCGGCATGGAAGGGCAGGCGATCGGCCAGCCACCCGGCCGGATCGCCGACCGCCAGGACGGCCTCCTGTCCCAGGCCAGGAGTCATCTCGTGGCCGGCCTTGCGGATCGACGCGCCGGCGCACAGCACGAGCACCACGGCCGCAATCGCCACCGCGGCGAGCCCCTCCCGGGCCCGGAAGCGACGCAGCCGCGCGCGGTCAAAGCGGTCCATCAGGTTGTCGTCAGGATGTTCCGGGCGGTGGGGGGGCATCTAGTGGCTCACTAGAACCGGAAGTAGATGAACGGAGGCACGCCGTCGCTGGGTACGGTGGCGGCGACCAGCAGTATGAGGACCGACAGGGCGGCACCGAGCAGCGCCGGGGTTAGGCGGCCCAGGCGGTCCTGAAACGCGGCGATCGGCCGGTCGGGCAGCAGCTGCAGGCCGATCACGATTCCGATCGCCGCCAGTACCGGCAGCCGCCAGAGCGTGGCGGGCCCGAACGAGGTCAGCCGACCGAGAAACGTGCCCACCAGCCCGATGCTCGGTGCCCGGAACAGAACCCACCCCAGGACGATGAGATGAAAAGTGACCAGCCAGCGCAGCCAGCCGGGCGTTGCGATCCGGCCGCCGATCGCGTGCTCGGTGATCAGACCGATGCCGTGGAAGAGCCCCCAGAGCACGAACGTCCAGGCGGCCCCGTGCCAAAGTCCCCCCAGCACCATCGTGATCAGCAGGTTGCGGTAGGTGAGCCACCGCGAGCCGCCGCGGCTGCCGCCCAGGGGGATGTAGAGGAAGTCGCGCAGGAAGCGCGACAGCGTCATGTGCCAGCGCCGCCAGAAGTCGCGAAAGCCGGTCGCCCGGTACGGGCTATTGAAGTTCTGGGGAAATACGAAGCCCAGCAGCAGCGCCAGGCCGATGGCGATGTCGGTGTATCCGGAGAAGTCACAGTAGATCTGGGCGGCGTAGGCATAGGCCGCCAGCAGGACATCCGGGGCGTGATAGGCCTGGGGGACGCCGAAGACCGGATCCACGATCGTGCGGCCAAGGTAGTCGGCGATCACCACCTTCTTGACCAGTCCCAGGCCGATCAGAAAGAGCCCGGAACTGACCGCGACGTGATCGGGATCGCGGGGCCCCGCCAGCTGCGGGAGGAACTCGCGGGCCCGCACGATCGGGCCGGCCACCAGGTGCGGGAAGAAGCTCAGATAGATGGCGACATCGAGCAGCCCGGCGGGCTTGACGAGATCGCGGCGCACGTCGACCGTGTAGGAGATGGCCTGGAAGGTGAAGAAGCTGATTCCGACCGGCAGCGCGATCGTGAGCAGCGGCAACGGCATGCCCAAGGAGATCGAGTTCAGCCCGCGCGCGATCGCCTCGGTGAAGAACGAGTAGTACTTGAACACTCCGAGCGCGAGCAAATTGCCCGCCACCGCGATCGCGGTGACCGCGCTCTTCCCGCGCTGCGCGGGAGCGCGCACGATGGCCTGTGCAGCGAGGTGGTTCCACAGCGTGACACCCGCCAGAAGCAGGCAGAAGAGCGGGCTCGCGGCGGCGTAGAAGACATAGCTGGCGGCCAGGATGAAGGGCTTCCAGGCCCATGGGCGCGACATCAGCCCCCACGAGATCGCAAGCACGATCGGGAAGAAGATTCCGAACTGGACGGTGGGAAACAGCATCGGGCTGAGGATCGGTCCTCGGGCACGAGGCGCGCCCGACCAGATTTCGGCAGAGTATCCGCCTCGTGAACGGCGCGCTCAGCAGACGCATCGCGACTATCGTCGGATGTCTTGGGGCCATGGCCGCGCTGACGCTGGCCGTGGCCGCCCTGGCTCTAGCCTCGGCCGCTCGGTCCGGCGCCCCGGGCGGTTGCGGAGGCGTCGAGACCGCGCGGACCCACCATCACCCCCACGGTCAGCTCGCGCCGCTGGCGGTCGGCGACTCGACGATGTTGCTCGCCCTGTATGACCTGGCCGGCCGCGGCTTTGACGCCAACGCCCACGGCTGCCGACAGTTCCCCGAGGCGCTCCGGCTGCTGGACTCGCTCAAGCGCTCCGGCCGGCTCCCGCACATGGTGGTGATCGCGCTCGGCGCCGACGGCGGCATCACCCACGCCGAGATCGGCCAGGCGCTCGGGCTGCTCTGTTGCCGGCGTCTGCTCGTACTGGTCACGCCGCGCGAGCTGGGCGGCGGTTCGGGCGCCGACGCGGTCACGGTCCGCTCGGAGGAGCGCCAGCACCGGGGACGGAGCCGGCTGCTCGACTGGGTCAATTACAGCCGCGGGCATGGCGGCTGGTTTCAGCCCGACGGCCTGCACCTCACGACGAGCGGAGCGCTGGCCTTCACGCGCTTGCTCGCCCAGTCGCTGCCCTGGGCCTACGTCAAACGCCGACCGCCTCCGCACCGACGCACGCACCCGCTCGGGCCCTAGTAGCTCCTCGGCGGGCCGGCCGGCGCTCTCAGCCCGGCTCTGTCTTGGCTGCCTCCAGCGCGGCCGGGGGGTCCAGGGCCGCGTTGCCGCGCGCCAGCTCAAGCGCGCGATCGGCCAGGTCGGCCGCCTCGGCGCCGCCGACGCTGTCGTCGCGCAGGGCGAGGGCCAGCAGGACCTGACGCATCAACTCGGGGTTCTGCGTATCAGGGGGCGGCCCGGCCGGCGGCAGCGCGCGGGCGGAGGCCAGCAGGCGCGGGGCTCCCCCGGCTCCCCCACCGCGGCCGAACATCCCCCCGCCGGGGTGCTTGTCCGGAATCGTTCCCACCACGGCTCCAGTGGCCGGGTTGACGAGGTTGACCTTGCTGCGCAGCCCATGGCGCTCCATCGCCAGCCGGTAACCCGAGAGGCGCAAGTAGCCAAGCTGAGCCGCGAGCTGGGTGAACGCCGCCGCTTCGATCTCGTCCTTGAGCTTGGTGTGGTGCAGCGAGATCTGCGTGCCGGCGTCGGGCAGGTTGGGATCCGGATCGGGCGCGATCAGCAGAAAGGCCTGGGCTCCCAGCCGGCCCGCGCCGACGCCGGCGATATCGGTGAGGAGCTGGTAGCCGGCGAGGTTGAGCGCGCCGACGATGCCGGGCGGAAGCGGATGGGCGGCCAGATGGCCGGGAGGGTGGGTCATCGCTGCGCCCTAGCCGTCCATCAGGCCGCGGGCGAGGCCGCCGATCAGGCCGCCGCCGCCCTCGCGCTGGGCGTTGCCACCTGCCCCCTCGGCCATCGGAGGGTGGTAGTAGGCGCTCTGCAAGCCGACGCGGCCTGGGCCCGTGAAGCGGTTGAAGACCAGGTTGCCGCCGCCGCCCAAAAAGCCGGTCTTGAAGCCATAGACCTCCTGCGACATCTGCACGGAGTGATCGCGGTAGACCCAGCCACCCGGCTCGATATCGATCGACTCCCCGGCCTCGAGGACCTTCTCGAACACGTTGCCGTAGCCGTGGACCCAAACGACGCCCTCCTGGTCGGCGGCATAGAACTCGTCGACGAAGAAGCCGCCGCCGTAGAACATGTTGGCAAAGCCCTTGATGCGGCTGTAGTCGTATTGGACGTTGGCGGTCGCAGCCAGGAACTGATGCTCACGGACGACGATCCCGTGGCCGGCGGCCAGATGCAGGGCGGCGATGTGACCGGGAGCGTCGCGGCTGAAGGCGATCTCGCCCGCCGACTGCGCCTCGATCAGAAGCAGCGGCATGCCGCCGAACGCGCGCCGCTTGAGGCCCTTCTTGAGCGGGTGCAGGCCGATCTGCATGGCCGGGTACTTCCACAGCAGCACGTGGTGCTCGAAATACACCGGGACCTGCCCGTCGAGCGCCATGTGCAGCACGGGCACAAGCTCACCCTCGAGGCGATAGTTCAGTCCGGGCGCAACCCCCTGGGTGATCGAGGTGGGAAGGATGGTTGGGGCCGCCGGCATCTGGTCCTCCTGCGTTGACGACTCGGGGCAGCCTGGCCCGCCACCCCCGGTTCTCACTCGGAGACGCTATCGCGACTGGGGCCCGGCTGCTGACGGCGGCGGCGCGCGTTCACACGGCGGGGTCCTCAGCCCTCATAATCGCCGCGTGCCACCGATCTACATCACCGGTCATCGCAACCCCGACACGGACTCGATCGCCTCCGCGATCGGCTACGCCGAGCTCAAGCGGCGGCTCGATTCCACCCCGGAGTACATCCCCGTGCGCCTCGGGGACTGCAACGCGCAGACCCGCTGGCTGCTGGAGCGAAGCGGCGCCCCGGAGCCGATCTTTCTCCCTCATGTCATGCCCCGCGCCCAGGACGTGATGCAGACCAGTTTTCCGATGGCCGGCCAGGACGACCCGATCCGTGAGGCGGGGCTGGCCATGGGTAAGGCCGATCTCGAGCTGGTCCCGATCGTCGATGGACACGGCGCCCTGACCGGAGTCCTGACCGAGCGCGCCCTCGCCCGCCGCTATATCCGCGAGTCGCGCCGGACCTCGACCCTCGAGGAGGCCCCCACCTATATCAGCGCGATCGTCACCCTGCTGGAGGGCGAGCTCGTCCTCGGCGAGGACCATCAGCTGTCGGGACGCGTGTGGGTCCACTCGATGGACGCCGAGACCGACAGCGGTATCTCGGATGGGGACGTGGTGGTGGTCGGAGATCGCGCCGACGCCCAGCGGCTGGCAATCGACAACGGCGCCGCTCTGGTTGTCATCTCAAACTCGGCCCGGCCGGCGAATGATGTCCTGGAGCGGGCCCGCCATCGGGGCACCGCGATTGTCGTCTCGCCGCTGGACAGCTACGTATCGGGCCGCATGATCACCCTGGCCGCCCCGTGCCGGGCGCTGATGGAGTCCGAGCCCCTGACCGTCACGCCCGACTTCCTGGTCGATGACATAGCCGAGCAGATCAAGGAGCTTCACTACGGCGCCGCGGTGGCCGTGGACGGCGATCAGCGGCCGATCGG
>JBOGYN010000129.1:0-1690 GCA_050696855.1 Solirubrobacteraceae bacterium
TCCCGGCCCTCGGCGGCAGCCGATGACGTCGCGCGCCTGGCGCGCAGCCGCCTCGGCAGCTGCAGTGTCAGCGTCCACCAGGTCACCCGCAGCACGCGCCGCGCGGCCTTCCCCGCGCGCGTCGGCAGGCGCGCCTCCAACGCCAGCGAGTGGCGCTCGGTAGCATCCAACCGTGCCCGCCACTCGGCGTCCGCGGCAATCCGCGCAGCGCGTTCGGATGCCAGCACCTCGTTGAGCGCATCCAGCTTCACAGTCAGCTCCCTGGCTGTTCGCTGCTGTGCGGCCCGACCCATCCGCTGGCGCACGATCTCAGCGAATGCGGTGAGATCCTGCTCGGCGCGACCGTCTGTCGATCGCTCCAAAAGCATGGCGTGAGGGCAGAGGTAGGTCGCGTCATGGCGGACCACGGGGGCGAACCCGGCCCGCGCAAAATGGCCCAGCCAGTAGATCGTCGGCCGTACGTTGACATGGGTCGGCTCATCGAAATCAGCGGGAGTCGACGAGAAGAGGATGCGTGGTGCGGCGCTGGTCATGGCGGCGATCGCGTCCCACGCCTCCTGCTCGGGCATGTGCTCCAGGACCTCGATGCACAGGATCAGGTCGAAGTCGCCCTCGATGGGATCAGCAATCGACCCGACGGAGCAGTACTCACGGACATCGGCCCGCACCTGCGAGATGGCGTAGCGCGAGATGTCACGCCCGTGCGCCTCGACGTTTCGATCCCACAGTGCCGCGACAAGGAATCCGACGGCGCAGCCGGCATCGAAGACCCGTGTGGGCCTCAGGCTGCGCACGATCTCGTCGGCGATTGCGTTGTAGAATTCCACCCAATTGGCCGAGTCCGGCGTGTACGGCTCATCGCCACAATGAGAGTGGTAGTACTCGGCGCCGTACGCGGCATCCGGGTCAGCCGCGGCAGCCTGCGTGGGAGTCTCGGTCATGAGCTCGCGCGGATTATGTCACAAGGCGCAGGCGCGTCTGCATGACGGCACGGGTCGCTGCGACAGCACTGCACAGCACAGCACAGCACACCTTCTACCCTGACGGCTGCGCAGAGAAGCGCACGGCCTGCGACCGGGTGAGGCTGATGGCGAGCCCCGCGAGGATCAGGAGGCCGCCGAGGATGGTGGCCAGCGGCGGCCGCTGACCGAGGATGGCAAACGCCAGCACCGCTGCGAGCGGCGGCTCGCCGAGGAAGGCGAGCGACACCATGCTCGCCGGCAGCCGGCGCAGCGTCCAGTTGAAAACTGTGTGGCCACCGATGGTGCACACCGCGGCCAGGCCGATGCATGCCACCAGGGTGCGCAGGCTGGGCACGTGGATGGTGGCGCCGAGCGCCGCGACCGCGACCGCCGCCGCGCTGACGATCGCGTACACCACCGCGGAATATGCCGCCACGCCGCCCCGCTCGCGCCGACCCCTGCCGATGAGCAGGTACCCGGCGAGGGCCGCGCCGCCGGTCAGGGCCAGCAGGTCACCGCCAAGCGCGTTGCCGCCTCTGCCCAGCGCGCCGGCGCAGGTCACCACCGTCCCGGCCAGCGCCAGGCCGATGCCGGCGATCGTTCGGGGGTGCACCGCGTCCCCGTGGAGGCGCGCGCCCAGCGGGGTGACCAGGAGCGGGTGCAGCGACACGAGCAGGACGCTGGCCGCCACGGTGGTGTACGCCAGTGACGCCGTCCAGGTCAGGAAG
>JBOGYN010000130.1:0-5640 GCA_050696855.1 Solirubrobacteraceae bacterium
ATCCTGGCCTGCGGAGCCTTGCTGCGCCACGCCGCCGACCGCCACGGGCCCGCCTGCGAGCGCGCCGCCCGGGCCGTCTACGAGGGAACGCTGGAGACGGTGGCCGCGGGCGTAAAGACCCCGGACCTCGGCGGCCACGCCGGCACGACCGAATTCACCGGCGCTGTCGTCGAGCGCGTCCACGCCAAGCTCGACGCCTGGGCCTCGCTGGGCCCCTGAGGGGTCTTTGGGGGGGGCCCGACGGCCAGGCCCGGCCGAGGGCCAGCCCTGCCGGGAGCGCCAGCCCTGCCGACGTGTGTGCAGTCAGTCGACACTATGTCCACTTTCTCGACCCGCCCCCCAGGGTCCCTGCCGACTCGCGCTGCAAGATTTCGCCCAGCCCCCTAATCCCCCCGGACCGTGTCCTGCTGACCCAAATCTCGTGCATTGGCGGGCTTCCCAGAGGCCTCGGGCGGCGATCGCGAGACGCTGGGTGACGGGGGTGGCGTCGCGTGGCGCCGGCTGCCAAAGTTCCGTCCGCCCCGATTCGTACCTTTACGAACGTATGTTCCAGTCTTCAGCCAATCGATTGCGCGCTCTGCTAAGCCTTGCCGAGGACTTTCTCGGCGATCCTGAGCCCGAGACGCCGCACCCCCACCGCCGTCCGGCCCGGGTTCACTTCGAGCGCCGGCACGGTTCAGTCCCCGCCGCTCCCGCCCACTGCCTCTCCCCCGTGCGGACGAATTCACGGCCCACGCGCCGCGAGAGCGTTCGCTAGCTCCGCGGCGTTTAGCGCTTCCCGGCCCGTGCCGCTTAACGCTCCCGGCCCGTGCCGCTTAACGCTTTGCGGCCCCGGCCGCCATGCCGTGACCGCGGGGAGATCGGTGCCAGTCGCCTCGACTCGTCAGGTTTATCGTGTCTGCTGCCCACTGTTGAACATCGGCGTCTCAGCTGTAGCGTCGCCGGCAGGCACGCGGCGCAGGCCGACCATCCGGTCGGCGATCATGTTCTGGAAGCGGTGGACGGGCTCTTCAAACCGGTAGCACATCGGGCCGCCCGGGAAAGGGGTCGTCGCGAGCCCATTCTGAACGCGCTGCACGATCGCGACGTCCTCGCGGTTGACGGTGTCCCAGAAGACGGCCAGCCGGTCGATCGCTTCCTGCGCGCCGCGGTCATCGACGGTGTCGGGCTGCGTCAGCAGGTAGGTCGTCTCCTCGGTGATGCCGGCGGTGACCGGCGTCGCGTGGATGACGAAGAGGTGGTTGGGCATCACGTTGAGCGCCACGTTGGGAAACAGCCAGACGAACCGGGCGCTGACCGCGTCGGCTTCGCTGAGCCCGGGGAGCGGGTCGAGGCCCTGCCACCCGCCGTCCTCGGTGTCGGGGGCGATCGGGCTCGTGCACATGCCGCTGTACATGCCGGTCCCCTGCCAGCGGTGGTGGGCCCCCAGCGGCGAGACCTTCACGAGGCCGGGATGGACCCACGGGAGGTGGTAGTACTCCATGAAGTTCTCGGCAACGAGCTTGTAGTTGGCCGCTACGCGGTAGTGGGCGGTGCGGGCGAGCCGCCATTCGTCGAGCCGGTAGCCGACCAGGCGCTCGGGCAGGTCGCCGAGGTGATCGGCCAGCGGCTCGGGCTCGGGATCGAGGTTGAGGAGGATGACGGGGCCGAAAGTGGCGACGGCGACGCCCAGCAGCCCGTGGTCCCGGCGGTCGAAGACCGGGGCGTGGTCGGTCGCGAAGATCGCGCGCTGATCGTCGGGAATCCCCGAGTTGGTGAACAGCGGAGTACCGACGCAGCGACCATCAAGATCGTAGGCCCAGTGATGGTAAGGGCAGCGGATGAACCGTCCGGCGCGTTGCTCACCGCTCTCGAGCAGCCGGGTGCCCCGATGGCGACAGACGTTGTAGAAGGCGCGCAGCGCGCCGTCACGGCCGCGGGCGACGATGACCGAGCGTCCCGCGACATCAACCACGAGGACGCCGCCGGGTTCCCGTACCGCCTCGGCGCAGCCTACCGCGACCCAGCCCCGGGCGAACACGCGCTCGCGCTCGATCGCAAAGAACTGTTCCGAAACGTAGGCCTCGCGGATCAACGTCGTGGCGCTGGCGACCGGCAGACGCGTGCGCTCGTAGATCTCATGGCGGACGTAGCTGTCGGTCGCGATCTCGTGCATGGAACAGCCTCCTCATTGACCACATAGTGGGCAGCGATGATCACTAAGCAGTCAACGGAGTATGGTGGCGGCCCGGGACGCCGTCAAGCCGGCGAGTGACCAGCGCGCAGTTCGGCCTCGATCGCGGTCGCGGTCGCGCGCACCCGCTCGGCGACAGTCGCCAGCCCCGCGCGTTCCAGGCGCAGACGAAGGCCACTCACGTTGATCACGCCAACGAGCGCGTCCGCCGTGTCTGTGATGCCAACCGACACCCCGGCGAGCCCCTCCTCGAGCTCGTCCACCGTCGTCGCATAGCCGCGCCGGCGCACCTCGGCGAGCTCGCGACGCAACGCGCTCGGTCGGGTGATCGTCGCCGGCGCCACCCGCAGCAGCGGCGCGCCCAGCAGCGCTGTGAGGATGTCATCGTCGCTGGCGAGCAGCACCTTGCCGCTCGAACTGGCATGCAGCGGAAAACGCTGTCCCACCCAGTCGCGGGGTCGCATCTGGTGGGGCCCGTCGATCTGATGCACGACGTCGAGATCCTGGTCAGCCGCGACGATGCTCAAGGTGACCGTCTCGCGCAGCTCCGCCGCGAGCTCATCGAGTCGCGCTCGCGCCAAGGCGAAGAGCACCGTCCCCACGTTCGCCCCGAGCGCGAGGGCGACGAGCGCCGGACCGAGCACCACCCGATTACCGGAACCCGGCCGAAGCAGGAACCCCTCCTCCTCGAGCGTCTGGATCAAGCGCAGCGCCGTCGCGCGAGGTAATCCGGCCGACCGCGCCAAGACCGACACGCTCGCCCCGCCGCCGACACCGGCGGCCGCGCGGAGCAACGCGACCGCCTTCTGCACCGATTGGTTGCGCTTCGACGCCGCTCGCGATCCCGACACCGGCACAGGCTAACCGGGCGAGCCAACACACCATTGCATCGGAACCGAGGGCCGCTGATCACCCAAGCAGAACCCGCAGCCCGAAGATCGCGCCCGACGAGTAGCCGTTGGTGCTCGTGGTGCCAGAGCTGACGATGTCGAACACGACGGCCAGGAAGGTGCCCAGGCCGAGTACGACGCAGATGATGAGCAGGATCAAGACCTGAGGGTTGGCGCGACAGAACTTGTTCAGCCTCCTCACGCCTCGGATGGTGCCACGCCACACCGCCGAGCAGGGACGCCTTTGCCAAGATGGACAGATGTCAACTTCAGATCCCAGCGGCGAGCCAATCACCGAGGCCGGGCTGACCGCGCTGAAATCCGAGCTGGGCGCACTCGAGACGGGGGCCCGACGGGAGATCGCCGCGCGCATCCTCACCGCCCGTGGCCACGGTGACCTCAAGGAGAACGGCGAGTATCACGCCGCCAAAGAGGACCAGGCCCTGCTCGAGACTCGCATCCTGCGCCTCCGTCAGCGCCTGCGCGGGGCCGTCGTGGTGCAGGCCACCACGGGCGGCGACATCTTCTCGTTTGCGCGGCCGGCCGAGATCCTCGACGAAGGGACGGGCGAGACCCACATCTGGACGGTCGTCGGCGCCACCGAGGCCGATCGCGCCCAGGGCAAGCTGTCCGCCGAGTCCCCGATCGCCCGCGCCCTGCTCGACCGCCCGGTCGGCGAGACCGTCGAGGTGCCGACCCCCAAGGGATCCCGCCGGCTCACGATCCTCCGCCTGGTGTAGTCGGTCGGCGCGGCCGCGTCCCCCGGGCCGAAAACCCGAGCAGCGAACAACTAGCAAAACAAAACCCCGCCCACAAAAGTGGACGGGGTTTCGAGCTAAGAACCGGCGGCGACCTACTCTCCCAGGCCCTTGCGGGCCAAGTACCATCGGCGCTGAGGGGCTTAACGGCTCTGTTCGGAAAGGGAAGAGGTGTTTCCCCCTCGCCATAGCCACCGGAAACCAGTGGAGACCGCTCGCCCGCGGGCCTTCAAAACTACACAGTGCCAATGCACGGTTATCAAATAACCGTCAAGCCCTCGACTCATTAGTACCAGTCTCCTACAGGTGTTGCCACCCTTCCAGATCTGGCCTATCAACCTGGTGGTCTACCAGGAGTCTTACTCCCTCAAGGGGATGGGAGAGCTCATCTTGAGGCCGGCTTCCCGCTTAGATGCTTTCAGCGGTTATCCGATCCGCACGTAGCTAATCTGCGGTGCCCTTGGCAGGACAACAGATACACCAGAGGTGCGTTCATCCCGGTCCTCTCGTACTAGGGACGAATCCTCTCAACTCTCCAACGCCCACAGAAGATAGGGACCGAACTGTCTCACGACGTTCTGAACCCAGCTCGCGTACCGCTTTAATGGGCGAACAGCCCAACCCTTGGGACCTACTTCAGCCCCAGGATGCGACGAGCCGACATCGAGGTGCCAAACCGGGCCGTCGATGTGGACTCTTGGGCCCGATGAGCCTGTTATCCCCGGAGTACCTTTTGTCCGTTGAGCGACGGCGCTTCCACTTGCTACCGCCGGATCACTAAGGCCTACTTTCGTACCTGCTCGACCTGTCGGTCTCACAGTCAAGCTCCCTTATTGCCTTTACACTCTACGCACGATTTCCGACCGTGCTGAGGGAACCTTTGCGCGCCTCCGTTACATTTTGGGAGGCGACCGCCCCAGTCAAACTACCCGCCTGTCACTGTCTGGTGCCCGGTTTCACGGCGCACCGTTAGAGATCCAATACATCAAGGGTGGTATCTCAAGGTCGGCTCCACGCCAGCCGCAGCCGGCGCTTCCAAGCCTCCCACCTATCCTGAGCGAAATGGATCGAACCCCAATACCAGGCTGTAGTAAAGGTTCACGGGGTCTTTCCGTCTAGCCGCGGGTACTCGGCATCTTCACCGAGACTGCAATTTCACCGAGCCCCTCGTTGAGACAGCGTTCAAGTCGTTACGCCATTCGTGCAGGTCGGAACTTACCCGACAAGGAATTTCGCTACCTTAGGACGGTTATAGTTACCGCCGCCGTTTACCGGGGCTTAGTTTCAGAGCTTTGCCGTCCGAAGACAGCTAACCCCTCCACGTAACCTTCCGGCACCGGGCAGGCGTCAGCCCCTATACGTCGTCTTACGACTTCGCAGAGACCTGTGTTTTTGGTAAACAGTCGCTTGGGCCGTTTCACTGCGGCCCCCTCGGGCTCGAGACCGTAAAGGCTCTCACCCTACCGGGGCGTCCCTTCTCCCGAAGTTACGGGACCATTTTGCCGAGTTCCTTAACGAGGGTTCTTCCGATCACCTTGGTATTCTCTACCTGCCCACCTGTGTCGGTTTTGGTACGGGCACGCCCCACCTCCCTAGACGCTTTTCTAGGAGGCATGGATTCAGGGACTTCCCCCCAGGTGGACGAGCGAACCTCTGTCAAGGAACTCGGCAAATTGACCCGGTACCTTCGGAAGAAGGGGTACCCTGGTAGCTTGTGTGATCTTACGAGGTCGCATGGGTGAGAGGGTCGCAGTGAAACGGCTCAAGCGACTGTTTACCAAAAACACAGGTCTCTGCTAACGCGCAAGCGGA
The DNA here is from genome assembly GCA_050696855.1 of Solirubrobacteraceae bacterium. Lineage (GTDB taxonomy): Bacteria > Actinomycetota > Thermoleophilia > Solirubrobacterales > Solirubrobacteraceae > Palsa-465. Next base: position 5,634 of record JBOGYN010000130.1, read on the forward strand.
CGTATAG